>DASSVA010000434.1:0-4727 GCA_035706385.1 Solimonas sp.
GCAGGCCAGGCCGGCGGCCAGCGTCACCGCGTGCTGCTCGGCGATGCCGACGTCGAAATAACGGTCCGGAAAGCGCTTCGCGAATTCGACGAGACCGGAACCTTCGCGCATCGCCGGCGTGATGCCGACGATCAGCGGATCATGTTCGGCGGCGCGGCACAGCCAGTCGCCGAATACCTGTGTGTAGCTCGGTGCGCCGCCACTTTTCCTGGCGGGAAACGCGCCGGTCACCGGATCGAACTGGGTGATGCCGTGATACTTGATCGGATCGGCTTCGGCGGGCTCGAAGCCCTTGCCCTTGGTCGTGATGACGTGCAGCAGCTGCGCTCCCCCGGTGTCGCGCAGCCGTTCGAGTTCCGCCATCAGCACCGGCAGATCGTGGCCGTCGATCGGCCCGGAATACTGGAAGCCGAACGTCTCGAACATCGCGCCGGGATGATCGAGATGCGCTTCGTTGTCGCCGTTGTGATACGGCGCCTGCGGTGCGCGCGCGGCGTGCGGCGTCTTCAATCCGAGCTTCTGCATCAGCCGCGCCGAGTGGTCGCGCAATGCGCCGACGTTTTCGGAGATCGACATGTCGTTGTCGTTGTAGATCACGAGCATGTCGAGGCCGAGATGGCCGGCGTGGTTGAGCGCCTCGAACGCCATGCCGGCGGTCATGCCGCCATCGCCGATGACGGCGACGATGCGGCGCCGTTCACCCTTGACGCGCGCGCCGGCGGCCATGCCGGCAGCCGCGGAGATCGACGTCGACGAGTGACCGACGCCGAAGCTGTCGTATTCGCTTTCGGCGCGATGGCAGAACGGCGCGAGGCCGCCGAGCCGGCGGATCGTTTCCAGCTGCGCGCGGCGGCCGGTCAGAATCTTGTGCGGATACGCCTGGTGGCCGACGTCCCAGACGATACGGTCGTGCGGCGTGTCGTAACAGGCGTGCAGCGCCAGCGACAATTCGACGGTGCCGAGATTCGCCGCGAAATGGCCGCCGATACGGCCGAGCGTCTCGATCAGGTAGCGGCGCATTTCGACGGCCAGCGCCGGCAGTTCGCCGGCCGGCAGCTTGCGAAGATCGTCCGGCGTCTGGATCCGTCCGAGCAGGGCGTAACCGGGGATATCGGTCATGAAAAGTCCGGTGCCGACGGCACCATCGGGAAAATTAAGGCGGGATTATCGGCGAAACGCCGTGCCCCGAACCAGTGCGCGGTGGCACGAAACGCTCGGTCAAAGTTTCCTCAGTGGTCGCGGCCTTCGATATGGCGCGCCAGCCACAGCAGTGGTTCCGCAGCGTCATTGAAGATGCCGAGCGCGGCGCGCGCCGCATCGAACAGTTCGGCGGCGCGCGCCTTCGCCGCCGGCAGGCCCATGACCGACGGATAGGTCGATTTCAGATGCGCTTCGTCCTTGCCGGCGGTCTTGCCGAGCGCCGCCGAGCTGGCCTCGATATCGAGCACGTCGTCCTGGATCTGGAACGCGAGGCCGATCGTCTTGCCGTAGTGGTCGAGCGCCTCGGCACGTTCCGCCGATAACGCGTCGGCAGCGAGGCACGCGAGCTGCAGGCAGGCGCGGATCATTGCGCCGGTCTTGTGGATATGCAGCGATTCGAGTTCCGCCAGCGACAGCCGCTGGCCTTCGGCGGCGAGATCGACGGCCTGGCCGCCGACCATGCCGCGCGAACCGGCGGCCTGCGCGAGCCGCTCGATCATCTGCAGGCGCTGCGTCGCGCCGAGGCCCGATTCGCGGTCGGCGGCGAGCACGTGAAACGCCTGTGCCTGCAGCGCGTCGCCGACCAGGATCGCGGTCGCCTCGTCATAGGCTTTGTGCGTCGTCGGCCGGCCGCGACGCAGATCGTCGTCGTCCATTGCCGGCAGGTCGTCGTGGACCAGCGAATAGACGTGGATCAGTTCGATCGCGCACGCCGGCGCATCGAGCCGCCGTGCCGGCAGGCCGAGCACTTCGCCGGCGGCATAGACCAGCAGCGGTCGCAGCCGTTTGCCGCCGTCGCAGGCGTAGCGCAGCGCTTCGTGCAGCCGCGCGGGATAGGTGTCCGGCGGCGGCAGCCAGTGCTCGAAGCTCGCCTGCAGGCGTTGCTGATAGGTGTCGACCCGTTCGGCGAACGGCGGCGTCACGCCGTGCCGTCCTCGTCGTCGCCGGCGAGCAGTTCGTGGACTTTCAGTTCCGCGCCTTCGAGCGAGTTGCGGCACTGGCGGGCGAGCGCGACGCCGCGCTCGAACAGCCGCAGCGACTCATCGAGCCGCAGTTCGCCGCGTTCGAGCGACTGGACGATCGCTTCGAGCTCCTTCATCGCGTCTTCGAACTGGCCGACCGCGTCGGCGGCGGGCGTTTTCGGATCGGCTGGGGCAACCGGATTTTTCGGGGACATGGCGGGCGGTCGGCTGGGGCGCGTAGTGTAATCGTCATCACGGGGCCGGCGCCTGCATCCAAAACGACCTGTCGCCGCATCCAAGCCCGTGAGCCGATCGAAATCCGGTCGCCGCAACTCGATGGAGCTACCGCCATGCTGAACCTGCTTGCCACCGCCGCCGCCAGCTTTCCGGCCGACGGCCTCGATTCGATCGACGTGAACGATCTGGACGTTACCGGCCTGGTCGCCATCATCATGGCGTTCACGCTGCCGGCGGTGATCGTTCTCATCGTCACGGTCTTCCGCCTGCGCCAGCAGCGGCTGCAGAACGAGATCATCGCCAAGCTCGCCGCCGCCGGGCAGACGATTCCGCCGGAGCTGTTCAACGTCATGCAGCGTCCGCGCTCGAACCTGAACCGCGGCCTGGTGATGCTGTCGGTCGGTCTGGCGCTGACGCTGGCGTTCTACCTGACCCACAACGATGCCTGGCCGTACGCGCTGATTCCGGTGTTCGTCGGCATCGCGCGGCTGCTGGCCTGGGCGGTCGAAGACCGCCGCCAGCAGCCGGATCGCTGAAGGCCACGGCCTTGCCCGGTCTTGCCGATCCGGCCGACGCCGCGCTGATCGCGCGCGTCTTGGGCGGCGACGATCGCCAGGCGTTCGCGACGCTGGTGCGCCGCCACCAGTCGACCGTGCGCAACCTGCTGCGGCGGCTGACGGCCGGTCAGCACGCGCTCGCCGACGATCTGGCGCAGGAAACCTTCCTGCAGGCGTATCGCAAGCTCGGCCAGTTCCGCGCCGATGCGCAGTTCGCGACCTGGCTGCATCGCATCGCCACCAACGCCTGGCTGCAGCACCTGCGTGCACGACGCATCGAGCTGTCGCTCGACGAACTGCCGCCGGCTGCGGCGGACGCCGTCGACGACGGCGCGACGAATGCGGATCTGCAGCTCGACATGGCGCGCGCGTTCGCATCGCTGTCGCCGGCGGAAAGAGCGGCGCTGGTGCAGTGCTACCATCTCGACATGAGTCACGAGGAAGCGGCCGCCGCGCTGCGCTGTCCGCTCGGCACGCTCAAATCGCACATCGCGCGCGGCAAACAGAAACTCAAGGCCCGTCTGCAGGCCTGGGAGCTCGCATCATGAACTGCCATCCCGAATCCGCTTCGCAACACGACGACGGCTGGCTGCGCGAATGGCTGCGCGACGACGCCGAACGTGCGCCGTATCTCGACGACGCCGGCTTCACGGCGCGCGTCATCGCCGCCTTGCCGGCGCCACGCCGCCACTGGCTCGACGGCTTGAGCGGCGTCGTCATCGTCGCCGTGCTGGGGCTGGCGCTGCTGTTCGTCGCCGGGCTGCTGCAGGCGCCGCTCGCGAATCTCGCCGAGAGCATCGCCGAACCGTTCTCGGCCGCGCTCGCGCGACCGTCGCCGGGCGCGCTGCTGTCGCTGCTGGCGCCGCTGCTCGCACTGTATCTGGCCGGCGCGGCATTGCTCGAAGGCTGAAGCACGCGCCTGCGTGCCCGAATCCGGCGCCGCTGGCAATCTTGCCGGCAGCCGGCGCATTGGCTACCTTCGCGCGTCCGCAGAGCGACCCCGACGATGGCAGCAAACTCCAACAATAGTTCCTATAGCGCTGAAGCGATTGAAGTTCTTCAGGGCCTCGACCCGGTGCGCAAGCGCCCGGGCATGTACACCGACACGACCCGGCCGAACCATCTCGCGCAGGAAGTGATCGACAACGCGGTCGACGAGGCGCTCGCCGGCCATTGCAAGAACGTCAGCGTCACCGTGTTCGACGACGGTTCGCTCGAAGTCGCCGATGACGGCCGCGGCATGCCGGTCGACGTCCATCCGGTGCACAAGGTTACCGGCGTCGAGCTGATCCTGACCAAGCTGCATTCGGGCGCGAAGTTCTCGAACAAGCAGTACCAGTTCTCCGGCGGTCTGCATGGCGTCGGCGTGTCGGTCGTCAACGCGCTGTCGACGCGGCTCGAAGTGCGCGTCTGCCGCGATGGCACCGAATACCTGATCGTGTTCAAGGACGGCGAGGTCGCCGAGAAGCTGAAGCCGGTCGGCACCGTCGCCAGGAACAGGCGCGGCACGACGGTGCGTTTCTGGGCCGATCCGAAGTATTTCGATTCGCCGAAGTTCTCGATGCCGCGGCTCAAGCAGGTGCTGCGCGCCAAGGCGGTGCTGTGCCCGAACCTGAAAGTCACGCTGATCGATCACACGCATGGCGGCGAACAGACCGTCTGGCAATACGAGAACGGTCTGCCGGATTACCTGAAGGATGCGCTGAACGGCGCCGAGACGCTGCCGAGCGAGCCGTTCATCGGCCAGTTCAAGGCGTCGCGCGAGGAAGCC
>DASSVA010000435.1:0-4348 GCA_035706385.1 Solimonas sp.
TGGCTGGCGATTCCGTACACGCTCGACAAGCTCGATGCGCACACGCAGGCGCTGCAGTATTACGAGAAGGCCGTCGACATCCTCGAAAACGCGCGGACGCGGATGAACGAGGCGATGGCGTCGATCAGGCAGGGCCGCATGGTCGAAACCATCGTCCGCCGCGATCTCGATTCCGAAGCCGGCTGGGACTGGAAACTGCACGATCTGCCGGACGCGCCGGAAACCTATTTCCTGCAATCGCTGCTCGCCGAACACCGCTTCCAGGAAGCGCTGAAGAATTATCGCGACCTGCGCATGCTCTCGCGCAACATCGAAGGCTGGCGCGTGCGCCTCGACGGCATCGCGCACGACTACAGCACGACCGAGCGTGCGCCGGCCGACGCCGACAAGCTCGTCAAGCGCGCGCTGAGCGAAGCCGAAGCCCCGTATTCCGGCATCAAGGTGACGCTGCGTTTCGACAGCCAGCTCGCGGCGCCCGGCGCGTATAACGCCAAGGTTCCGGCCGATCGGCCGCCGTTGCCGGCCTTGACGCTGGCCGCCGCGCCGGCACGTTTCGACGGTCCGTACGAGCGCACGCTGGCGCTGCAGGCGCGGGTCGGCAACCTGCGCGAACAGCTGACCGCCGCCGGCGCCGACCAGGCGCAGCTGCTGCAGGACATGGCGACCCGCGAGCTCGAAGGGCAGCGCCAGCAGATCGAGCGCTATCTGATCGAAGCGCGTTTCGCGCTGGCGCGCCTTTACGACCGCCAGACGCAGGGCGAGCAATAGCCGTGACCGAACCGATGACCCACAAATCGCAGACGCGCGCCGGCCTTCCGTCGACGCTCGCGCTCGCCGCCATCGCGCAGGCCGCGCTGGCGCTGTCCGCCTGCACGCCGCAGATCGTCAAGGATTCGGCGCCGCCGATCCGCGCGACGATCGGCAAGGAAAAAGCACCGGCGCCGGATGTACTGCCGATCATCAAGTCCGAAGAGGTCGCCGCCGATCCGCAGAAGGCGGCCGACAATTACCGTGAGCTGCTCAAGCTCAAGCCGGACGCCGACACGCGCGACGAATCGACCCGCCGCCTCGCCGACCTGCAGGTGCAGATGGCGGACGCCAACGGTGCGTCGCCGGAATCGGAAAAGGCGGTACACGAATCGATCGCGCTCTATAAAGGTCTGCTGAAGGAGCATCCGGACGATCCGAAGAACGCGCGCATCTACTACCAGCTCGCGCGCGCGCAGCAGAACATCGGCGAACCCGACGCGGCAATCGCCACGCTCAAGCAGCTGACCGACCGCCAGCCCGACGCGCAGATCGCCGGCGACGCGCATTTCCGCCGCGCCGAGCTGCTGTTCGCGCGCACGCGCTACGCGGAAGCCGAAACCGAATATCACACGGTGATGGCGCTCAAGGACGGCACGCCGTTCTTCGAACAGGCGCAGTACAAGTACGGCTGGTCGCAATACAAGCAGGCCAAGTACGAGGAAGCGATCAGCACGTTCTGCGACATCCTCGACCGCGAACTGCCGCCCGGCCAGACCACCGATCCGGAAGCCGCGCTGAAGGGCGTCGGCAAAGGCAAGTTCGATCTCGCCAAGGATTCGCTGCGCGTCATCACGCTGTCGCTGACCACGCTCGGCGGCGGCACGGCGCTCAACGATTACCTGGCACAGCACGGCGATCCGCGCTTCTATCCGCTGCTGTACGTCGCGCTCGGCGACGCGATGCTCGAAAAGAACCGCTATACCGACGCCGCCAACGCCAACGCCGCGTTCATCACGCGTTATCCGCAGTCGCCGCTCGCGCCGACGTTCCAGACGCGCGTGATCGCCGCGTACGAAGCCGGCGGCTTCAACGATCTGGTGCTCAAGGAAAAGGAGCGCTACGTCGCCAGTTACGATCCGTCGGCGCCGTACTGGAACGGCCAGCCGGCGACGCCGGACGTGATGACCGCGCTGCGCGGCCATCTCGAAGACATCGCCAAGTCGTATCACGCCACCGCACAGCAGCAGTTGCGCGCGGCGAAGACGCCGTCGGCTACACCGCCGGAAGGTTTCATGACCGCGGCGCGCAACTATCGCCGCATCATCGAACTGTATCCGCAGGATTCGAAACTGCCGGACATCAACTTCCTGCTCGGCGACGCGCTGCTCGACGGCGGCCACACGCTGGAAGCGGCACAGGAATACAGCAAGACGTCGTACGGCTATCGCCCGCACATCAAGACGCCGGAAGCGGCGTACGCGGCGGTGCTCGCGTATCAGAAATACGCCAGGGAAGTGCCGGCCGAGCAGCGTCCGCAGGCACTGAAACTGGCGATCGACGAAAGCCTCAAGCTCGCCGATACCTATCCGTCGCACGTACAGCGCAACGCGGTGCTGACGCAGACCGCCGAAGACCTGTTCGAGCTGAAGGACTACGAGCGCGCGATCACGGTCGCCGATCGCGTCATCAAGGCCGGCGGCAATGTCAGCGCCGAACAGCAGCGTCTGGCGTGGAGCGTCACCGGCGATTCGCAGTTCGCGCTCGCCCACTATCCGCAGGCCGAGACCGCATTCGCCGAAGAACTGAAACGCACGCCGGCCAACACGCCGCAGGGCGCCGAAGTCACCGAGCAGCTCGCGGCGGCGATCTACAAGCAGGGCGAAGCGGCGCGCGACGGCGGCGACATGAAGACCGCGGCGCAGCAGTTCCTGCGCGTCGGCCAGGTCACGCCGTCGGCGAAGATCCGCGCGACCGCCGACTACGACGGCGCGGCGGCGCTGATCGCGCAGGAAGACTGGCCGCAGGCGGCGCGCGTGCTGGAGAATTTCCGCGCGCTGTTCCCCGCCAATCCGCTGATCGCCGACGTCGACAAGAAGCTCGCGGTCGCCTATCAGAAGGACGACAAGCCGCAGCAGGCCGCGCAGGCGTACGGGCGCATCGCGCGGCGCGCGACGGAAAACGCGCAGACGCGCGAAGAGGCCGCGTGGCTGTCGGCGACGCTGTACGAGCAGGCCAAGTCACCGGCTGACGCCGGCGTCGCCTACGACTATTACGTGAAGACCTTCCCGGCCGCGTTCGACCGCAACGTCGAGGCGCGCAGCAAGCTCGTCGACTATGCGCGCAGCAGCGGCAACGGCGATGCGCTGAACGCCGCGCTGCGCGAACAGATCGCCGTCAACGACCGCGCCGGCAATCGCGCCAGCGACCGTTCGCGCGCACTGGCGGCGAAGGCCAGCCTCGAACTCGGCCGCATCGCGGCGCGCGAGACGCAGGCGATCGCGCTGACGGCGCCGGTCGAGAAGAGCCTGCCGAAACGCAAGCAGAGCATGGAGCAGGCGCTGAACTGGTTCGACAAGGCTGCCGGTTACGGCTATGCCGACGTGACGACCGCTGCGACCTACGAGACCGGTGCGATCTACCAGGGCTTCGGTCGCGCGCTGCTCGATTCGGAACGGCCGAAGAAACTGTCGGCGCTGGAACTCGAACAGTACGAGCTGCTGCTCGAGGAGCAGGCCGAGCCGTTCGAGGAAAAGGCGATCAAGACCTACGAAAACAATCTGCGCCGCATCGGCCAGGGCATCTACGACGAGTGGATCGCGAAGAGCGCGGCGCAGCTCGCCGTGCTGGCGCCGGCCCAATACGCGAAGCGCGAACAGGGACAGGATCGTTATGAAAGCCTCAATTAAGCGTCCGCAGCGATACGGCGCGTACGCGGCGCTCGCCGCCGCGCTGCTGCTCGCGGCCTGCGGCAGCGCGCCGGTCCAGCCCGAGAATCCGGAGAACGCGGCGACGACGGGCGAGACCAAGGCGCCCGATCGCGGCGATCCGCAGGCGCGTTTCGACGCCGCGCTGACACAGATGAAAGGCGGCGATGCGCAGGCCGCCGAAGACGCATTCAAATCGCTGACCGCGGACTTCCCGCAGTACGCCGGACCGTGGACCAATCTCGGCATCCTCTACGCCAAGGCCAAGAAGCGCGACGCGGCGATCGCGGCGTTCACGCGGGCGACGCAGATCGACGCGAACAACGTCGTCGCGTTCAACTGGCTCGGCATCCTCAATCGCGAAGCCGGGAACTACACGGGCGCCAAACAGGCCTACGAGCAAGGGCTCGCCGCCAAGCCGGACGACGCGCTGACGCGCCTCAACTACGCGATCCTGCTCGATCAGTATCTGAAGCAGCCGCAGGCCGCGCTCGAACAGTACAAGCAGTACCAGAGCCAGTCGAAGAAGGAAGACCTGCGCGTGATGGCGTGGATCGCTGAAATCGAAGCGAAGAACAAGGCCGAGGTCGCGCCGCCCGCCGCGACGACGCCCGGGAGCACGCCATGAAGCTCTGCCCTTGCCTGTCGGCGATCATGCTGCTGACCGCCGTCAG
>DASSVA010000436.1:0-4800 GCA_035706385.1 Solimonas sp.
GCCGCGAGCTTCAGCGCCGGCGCGACGCCGCTGCGCAGCTGGATGGACCTGCTGTTCCTCAGCTTCACGACGCTGTCCGGTGTCGGCCTCGGCGACATCGTGCCGCTCGGCGCCGGCGCCAAGGCGATCACCATGCTCGAAGAGTTCGCCGGCGTGATGTACCTCGCGCTGGTCGTGTCGCGGCTGATCGCGATGATGCGGCCGCGGCGCGGCTAGAAGCATCAGCAGATCAGGCGGCCTCCGGTGGCCGCGCCGCGCCGTCACGTCGGTCGTCAGAGGCCCGATGCCAGCGCCTTGATCAGATCGTCGTCAGCGTCGCCGCTTACTTGAGGCGCTGGCGCGTGTGGTTTTCTTTGCCGCGGCGCGATACCGCGGTCGCGGTTCCTGCACGCCTTGATTCGGATCGAACTGCAGATGGGCGCGCAGCCAGTCGGCGAATTCACGTTCGCTGATGCGGCTCTCGGCAAGGCCGAGGATATGCGCATAGACGTCCGCGTCTTCTGCCGTCAGCCGTGCGCCGTTCAGTTCGATGAAGGTTTCGCAGGAAACGATCGCGCTGCGCTTGTTGCCGTCGACGAACGCGTGGTTCTTGGCGAGGCCGTGCGCGAGGCTCGCGGCAAGATCCGCCAGATCGGGCGGCGGGTCTCCGTACGCGTAAAGCTGCTGCGGCCGCGCGAGCGCCGATTCGAGCAGCGTCTCGTCGCGCACGCCGGCCATGCCGCCGTGTTCGGCGATCTGCCGGTCGTGCAATAACAGTACGAGCGGCTTTTCGATCCAGACGATCATCGCTGCGCTCAGCTGTCGGCGAGCTTGCGCAGCAGGGTGCGGCGCTTCTTCATGACGCCTTCGGCGACTTCCATCTGCGCCGCGAGTTGCGGGTCGTGCGGCATCAGCTTGATGCCGTCCGGCGTTTCGGCGACGTACAGCGTGTCGCCTTTGTCGAGCCGCAGGCGCGCGAGCAGTTCCTTGGGCAGCAGCACGCCGGCCGAATTGCCGACGGCGATGATCTTCAGTTGCATGGCGAGCGCTCCGATGGGAATTACGAATGTTATAACGCCTTCGGAACGTCTGCCAGTGTGCCGGGGACGATCCGTCGCGGGATTTCCGCTTTGCGCGCCGGTTTCGTTATGGTCGCGGTTCCCTCGGTCCGGTCGCCCGCGATGAACCACCTGTTTCTGCGCCGTGCGCTGTTCGCGCTGGCGTTCGCCGTTTCGCCTGTTCTTGTCGCCGCGCAGGGCGACGGCATTTCCGCGCGCGCGCTCGATGCGACGGCGCCGCCGACCACGCTTGCCGCGCTGGCCGATGCCAGGCCGGTCGTCGCGCCGCATGCGATGGTCGTCTCGGCGCAGCATCTGGCGACCGAGGTCGGCGTGCGGATTCTCAAACAGGGCGGCAACGCGATCGACGCGGCGGTCGCGGTCGGTTACGCGCTCGCGGTCGTGCATCCGTGCTGCGGCAACATCGGCGGCGGCGGTTTCATGCTGATCCATCTCGCCGACGGCAAGGACATCTTTCTCGACTTTCGCGAGAAGGCGCCGGCCAAGGCGACGCCGACGATGTTCCAGGACGACAACGGCACGGTGATCCGCGCGCGCAGCACGGCGACCTGGCTCGGCGTCGGCGTGCCCGGTACGGTGATGGGGCTTGAAGCCGCGCGCGTGAAATACGGCAGCATGAGCCGCGAGAAACTGATGCAGCCGGCGATCGATCTCGCCGCGAACGGCTATGTGCTGCAAGCGGGCGACATCAACATCCTCGGCACGCGCACCGCCGATTTCGCGGCGTCGCCGAACGTCGCGGCGATCTTCCTCAACGACGGCAGACCGTACCGCGCCGGCGAGCGGCTTGCACAGCCGCAGCTCGCGCGCACGCTGCGCACGATCCAGAAATCCGGGCCGGATGCGTTCTATCGCGGGTCGATCGCGCGCACGCTGGTGATGGAGAGCATCGCCAACGGCGGCATTTTGTCGATGCAGGATTTCGCCGATTACGACGTGCGCTGGGACGAGCCGGTCACGTGCGCATATCACGGCTATCGCGTCGTCTCGGCGCCGCCGCCGAGTTCGGGCGGCACGACGATCTGCCAGATCCTGCGGATCGTCGAACCGTATCCGCTCGCGCAATGGGGTTATGGCGACGTGCGCAGCGTGCATGTGATCGCCGAGGCCGAGCGCCGCGCGTTCGCCGACCGCAACACCTGGCTCGGCGATCCGGCATTCGTGAAAAACCCGGTCGAACGCTTGCTGTCGACGGCACACATCGAGCGGCAACGCAGCACGATCGAAGCCGACAAGGCGACGCCGTCGAGCCAGATCAGCGGCCATCTGCCGGCCGACGAAGGCCGGCACACGACGCATTATTCGATCGTCGATGTGCACGGCAACGCCGTCAGCGTGACGTACACGATCAACTTCCTGTTCGGCATCGCGCAGATCGCCGGCGACACCGGCTTCTTCCTCAACAACGAGATGGACGACTTCACGTCGAAACCCGGCGTGCCGAACGCGTTCGGACTCGTGCAGGGCGAGGCGAACCGCGTCGAGCCCGGCAAGCGGCCGCTCAGCTCGATGTCGCCGACGATCGTGCTGAAGGACGGCAAGCTGTTCATGGTGACCGGCAGCCCCGGCGGCTCGACGATCATTTCGACGACGCTGCAGAGTTTCCTCAACGTCGCCGCGTTCGGCATGAACATGCAGCAGTCGGTCGATGCGCCACGCCTGCACATGCAGTGGCTGCCCGACCAGATCAACGTCGAACCCGGCCTGCTGACAGCGGGCGTGCGGACGAAGCTCGAAACGATGGGCCACACGATTCGCGAAGTGCGCTCGTGGGGCGCCGACGAGGCGATCCTCGTCGATCCGCGCGACGGTATGCTGCACGGCGCCAACGACCGGCGCCGTCCGGCCGGGCTCGCTGCCGGCTACTGAGAATCCTCAGGCGCTTTCCGCCAGCGGCGCGCGCGTCCGGCGCGAGCGCCACAGGCCGTCGCCGGCGTAGACGACGAGCGCGAACCAGATCAGGCCGAAGCCGACCAGCTGCACGTGCGTGAACGCTTCGCGGAACACGAACACGCCGGTCAGCAACTGCAGCGTCGGACCGACGTACTGCATGATGCCGACCGTCGACAGCGGCACGCGGCGCACGCCGTATGCGAACAGCACCAGCGGAATCGCGGTGAACGCGCCGCTGGCGATCAGCAGCGCGTCGAGCAGCCGGTCGTGGGCGAGAAAACTCATCGTGCCGGCGTGCGCGGTCCACAGCAGATACGCGAGCATGACCGGCGCGATCAGCACGGTCTCGACGCCGAGGCCGACGACCGACTCGACGAACACCAGTTTGCGGATCAGGCCGTAGCAGCCGAAGCTCGCGGCGAGCCCCAGCGCAATCCACGGCGGCTGGCCGACCTGCACCGTCAGCCAGAGCACGCCGAGCGCCGCGATCGCGACCGACAGCCACTGCGCGCGATGAAGCCGCTCGCGCAGCACGAACACGCCGAGCAGCACGCTGACCAGCGGATTGATGAAATAGCCGAGGCTGGCTTCGACGACGTGGCCGGCGGTGACGGCCCAGACGTAGAGCAGCCAGTTCGCGCTGATCAGCACGGCGGACGCCGCGAGCCTGCGCAGCGTCGCGACATCGCGCAGCACGGTCGTGACCTTGCCGAGTTCGCCGCGCAGCGCCAGATAAGCGAACACGAACAGACAGGCCCAGGCCACGCGATGCGCCATGATCTCGAGCGCGCCGGTGTCGTGCAGCTGTTTCAGATACAGCGGCAGCAGTCCCCAGATCAGGAACGAGGCGAACGTCGCGGCGAAGCCGCGCCGGAAATCATGGGATGCTTCGGTGCTCATGCGGCGTCTGCGCGGAGTGGGGCGCGTCTTTTACAGCAGACGCGGCGTGCGGTCGAATCGGCTGCGCCGGCGTGCGGCGAACGGCCTATTTGGCGTCCGGCGCCGCGCCGGAATCCGCGTCCGGAATGGCATCGCCGTTCGCGCCGCGTCGGATCAGCTTGTTGCGCCATTGCCATTGCGTCGCGTCGTCGGCGCGCACGAGCATCTTCACGCTGCCGGCGGCACTGACCGCGACCGGCACGCCGTTGCGGAACAGGATGCGATTGCCGGGCAGCGCCGGCACACGTTCGCCGGGCACGATCGCGCCGGTCAGATTCAGCGGATCGCTGCCGCAGACGACGATCAGGTCGTCGCCGGTCTCGTCGCGGAAACGGCGCAGGCCGGCGGCCGCTTCCGGCAATGCGAACTGTTCGCCGGAGAAACCGCTGACGAAACGACCGCCGCGGATTTCGCCGCGCGCTTCGAGGCGCCGCAGCACGTAGAACAGCTCGCGCCACGGCGGCAACTGCGGCTCGCGCTCGATGAGCTTGCGGAACACCACGCCGTAGCGTTTCAACAGCACGCGCGCGATGTATTCGACATCGTCGCCGGGTTTTGTCTCATCGCCTGGCGCCGGTTTGCGCGCGCGCACCAGCGTCCAGCGTCCGGCGCTTTCGAGGTTCTGGAACGCCGCACGCACGCCGCCGCGACGCAGCCGGCGCGCCTTGATCTCGGCCGGCGCGATCAGCGCGCGCAGGCCGGCGAAGCCGTCGGCGGTGACGAGGCCGTGGCTGACCAGCTCGCCGAGCGCCGCTTCGATCTCGCTGCGCAGGCGGCCGGTGTCGGCGACCAGATCGACGAAGAACGACGCGCCGTTCGCGCGCAGCGCCCCGCAGACGTCGAGCGCTGCGCCGGACAGCGCCGGTTCGCGGTCGGGTGCGGTCTGCCAGTGATCGGCGAACGCGCGTGG
>DASSVA010000437.1:0-6544 GCA_035706385.1 Solimonas sp.
TCCTTGCCGGTGCCGCCGATGACTGCGATACGCATATGAATCCTCTTTTGCTTTTACTTCGTCATTCCCGCTTTCGCAGGAATGACGGCGACTATTCAATTCACATCGATCTTCTTCAGCACATCGTCGGCGAAGCGCCGCGCGTTGTCGCACCACTCGGCGCGCGTCGTGCCGTTGACGTTGACGGCGCAGCCGCTGACGCCCATTTCGCCGAACTGGCCGATTTTCTCGATCAGTTCGCCGGGCGACCGTTCGTCGCCCGAATTGATGCTCGCGAGCTGGATGACCGGTGCCGTCGTGCGGCCGATCTTCTCGCAGTGCTCGCGCAGATAGGCGAGGCCGCCGGCGAGATCTTCCTCGCCGGTCATCGCCGCGGTGCGCGCCGTGCTCGACAGCTGCGCCGGCGTGAAGAACGGATTCCAGCCGTCGGCGAGTTCGGCGGCGCGGCGGATCGCGCGCTTCGAATTGCCGCCGACCAGCAGCGGCGGATGCGGTTTCTGCACCGGGCCCGGCCGGATGCGATTGCCGGGCGCTTCGTAACCGTCGCCGTTGTGCGTGAACTCCTCGCCGGACAGCGCCTTCTTCAGCGCGATCAGGTAGTCATCCATGATCTCGTTGCGGCGTTCGAAATCGACGCCGAGCGCCTTGTATTCGCCTTTCAGGTAGCCGGCGCCGAGGCCGAGCGTGACGCGGCCGCGCGAATACAGATCGAGCGTCGCGACCGCGCGCGCGGTGATGAACGGATTGCGGTACGGCAGCACGAGAATGCCGGTCTGCAGCCGGAACGTCGTCGTCGCCGCGGCGACCAGCGTCAGCATCACGAACGGGTCCTGCGCGTAATGGCCGCCGCCGTCGAGCCAGCGCCCGGTCGGGCACGGATGATCGGTGACGTTGCCGCCGGCGAAGCCGAGCTTTTCGGCGAGCTGCGCGACTTCGACGACCGCTTCCGGCGTCAGGAACTCGTCGGGCTGTTCGATGTGATCGAACGGCAGCGTGACATTGATCTTCATGTCGCTCTCGGAAAGTGTGAGTTCAGGACGGAAGGTCGCCGGTCAGCGTCCATTTGCCGGCGCCGTTGCGCAGCCAGCCGGACGACGCCCACGCGCCGCCGTCGACCGGAATGATCGCGCCGGTCACGTAACTGCTCATTTGCGACGCGAGGAACACGGCGACGTTGCCGCATTCCGTATCGACGCCTTCGCGGCCGAGCGGCAGGCGTCGCGCGATCGCCGCCGACTGCTGCGGCGTCGGCTGTCGCCATTTCGCCGGGTCGACCGGACCGCTGTGGTTGCCGCGGATGCCCGGCGTCACCGTGATGTCCGGCGCGATCGCGTTGACGCGGATGCCGTGATCGGCGAATTCGAGCGCGAACGTGCGCGTCAGATTGTTGAGGCCGGCCTTGCATGCCGCGTAGACCGCGAAGTTCGGCGCGGCGCGCGCCGCCTCGATGCTGGTGACGTTGATGATCGTGCCGCCGCGTCCGCCGCGGATCATCACCGGTACCATGGACGAGGTCGCGGCAAGCACGCTGACGAGATTGAGATCGATGTGCTTGCGCCACGAACGTTCGGACTGTTCGAGGAATGCGCGGCCGCTGACGCCGCCGGCGTTGTTGACGAGGATGTCGATGCGGCCGAACTCGGCCGCCGTCCGTTCGACGAGCGCGGCGATCTGCGCGGTGTCCCTCACATCGGTCGGCGCCGCGAGCGCACGGCGGCCGAGTTCGCGGATGCGCGCCGCCGTCTCCTCGCAGCGTTCCGGCACGATGTCGGCGATCGCGACGTCGGCGCCGGCCGCCGCGAACGCGAGCGCGATCGCCCGGCCGATGCCGCCACCGCCGCCGGTGACGATGGCGACCTGATCGTTCAAGCGTGCGTCGGCTTGCATGGGACTGTTACCGCTCTCCTCGGTGCGCGGCGGCCGTACGTTGCGGCGCCTTCCACCGCTTTCGACCTTATCCGCTCGTCGCGGCGCTGGTCAACAGTACTGTACATCAGCGTGGCCGGATCGCAGCGGTGTGGCCGGAGCGTCGGCCTTTTTTGCGGCGCGATGATCGGGCAGTGGTGGTTCGCCATCGAGCGACAAAAGGCGAATGCAAAAAAGGGCGCCGTCCGCGCGGCGCCCCTTCCGCAAACCGCTGTGCGCCCGCTCAGGACACGCGCGCGCCGATCGCCTTGATCTCGGTGAACTCCTCGATCCCTTCGAGGCCCCATTCACGGCCCATGCCGGACTGCTTGTAGCCGCCGAACGGCAGGTCGCCGGTGATGCTCATGCCGCCGTTGACGGACAGCGCGCCGGCGCGGATGCGCTTGCAGACGTTCATCGCGCGCTGGTGCGAACCGAACACCGCGCCGCCGAGGCCGTAGATGCTGTCGTTGGCGATGCGGATCGCATCGTCGTCGTCGTCGTACGGAATCACGACCAGCACCGGTCCGAAGATTTCCTCCTGCGCGATCCGCATCTCGTTCTTCACGTCGACGAAGCAGGTCGGCTCGATGAAGAAACCGCCGCCCTTGTCGCTGCGGATGTTGCCGCCGGCGAGCAGGCGCGCGCCTTCCTTGACGCCGAGGTCGACGTAGCCCTTGACGCGTTCGAGCTGCTTCTTCGAGATCAGCGGGCCCATGATGCAGGTCGGCTCGTCGATCCTGCCCCACTTCTCGGCGTAGCCGGCGTAGGCCTTTTCGAGGATCGCGACCGCCATCGGATATTTGCTCTTCGGCACCAGCAGGCGCGTCGGATACGCGCAACCTTGCCCCGCATGGAACACGACCATCGAGCCGGCGATCACCATCGGGAACTGCGCGTCCGGCACGTCGTCGAGCACGAGGAACACCGATTTGCCGCCGAGTTCGAGGAACACGCGCTTCAGCGTCTCGGCGCCGTTCGCCATGATCTTCTTGCCGACCGCCGTCGAGCCGGTGAACGAAATCAGATCGACGCGCGGGTCCTTGGTCAGCATCTCGCCGGCCATCACCGGATCGGCGCTGGTGACGACGTTGAGCACGCCTTTCGGCAGGCCGGCCTCGATCGCCAGTTCACCGAAGATCGCGCCCATCGCCGGCGTGTCCGGCGCCGGCTTCAGCACGACGGTGCAGCCGGCGAGCAATGCGGCGACGACCTTGCCGACGTTGATGTACAGCGGCACGTTCCACGGCGTGATCGCGCCGACGACGCCGGCCGCCTCGCGGATCACGACGCGCTTGGTGTCGAAGCCCATCTCGTTCTTGACGCCGCGATCCTGTTCCCAGGTCATCCGCTGGAATTCGGCGATCAGGCCGTCTGCACCGGTCAGCGCGCCATCGATCTGCGCACGGTATGCGGCGCCCGGCGCGGCGCCGGCTTCGTGCTTGGAAATCTCGACGAGACGGTCGCGGTTCTTGTACAGCAGATCGCGGAACGTCTTCATCAGATCAAAGCGGCGCGCGTGATCGGTCGCCCAGTCGGTCGTATCGAACGCGCGGCGCGCGGCGGCGATCGCGGCGTCGACGTCCTTCGCCGAAGCGTCGGCGGCCTTGCCGATCACCTCGCCGGTCCACGGGCCGATGTTGTCGTAGGTCTTGCCGCCCTCGGCCGGGCGCAGCTCGCCGTCGATGAACAGCAGGGTGTCGAGTGCCATGTGCCAGTCCTCTTGGTAATCGGGTGCTTGTGTCTGTCGGGAACTAAAAATTTTTCACGTCGCGTCGTTCAGCGCATGCCGCGCCGCCAGATACGCCCACGTCATCGTCGGGCCGATGCTGCCGCCGGGGCCGCCTTCGACCGGGCCCATCACCGACGCGCTCGACGTGCCGGTCGCATACAGGCCGGCGATCGGCGAGCCATCGTCGCGCAGTACGCGCGCATGCGCGTCGCAGACCAGGCCGCCGAAGGTGCTGACGTCGCCGGGCAGCATCTGCATCGCGTAGAACGGACCCTGTTCGATCGTGCCGAGCGTCCTGTGCTGCGCTTGCAGCGGATCGCCGGACCATTCGTCGAACGCGTGTTCGCCGCGATGGAAATCTTCATCGACGCCGCGCCGCACCTGTTCGTTGTAGCGCTCGACGGTTGCGCGCAGCGCGTCGGCCGGCAGACCGCAATCGGCGGCGAGTGCTTCGATCGTGTCGGCCTTGCGCAGGGTCTTGCTGTCGAACCAGCTCTGCGGCTTCTTCGGCCCCGGCATCGAACCGGCGAGCATGTAAGTGTTGACGTAACGGCTGTCGACGATCATGTAGCTCGGCAGCGCCGGCACGCTCTGGTTGCGTTCGAGCATCTTGCGGCAGATGTCGGTCGGCGCGCCGCTTTCACGCATGTAGCGCACGCCATGTCCGTCGACGACGATGCAATGCGGCTTCGACGTGTCGAGATTCGGGCGCACGCGCTTGGCATCCGGCGGCAGCGCGATCGGCATGCCGATGCGCTGATCCATCTGCGCGACCGCCGCGCCGATCCGCTGGCCGGCTTCGATCAGCTCGCCGAGGTCTTCGTCGATGACGCTGGTCCATTCGGTCTTCACGCCCGGCGCGTAGCGGTCGAGCATGCGCTGGTTGCGCGCGAAGCCGCCGGCGTTGATCAGCACGCCGAGCGTCGCCGTGATGCGTTCGCCGTTGGCGATCACGCCGGTCACGCGCGCGTTTTCGATGACCAGTTCGCCGACCGCCGTCTGCATGCGGATTTCGACGCCGGCTTTCAGCGCGGCGTTCAGCAACTGGCCCTGCAGCGCCTGGCCGGCGGTCGCGCGCTGTTTGCCGGTCAGCTTGTCCTTGAGCAGGCGACCGAGGATGCGCAGCAGCACTTTCTTCGCGGCCTTGCTGCGTTTCATCAGCGGCAGCTGCATCGCCTCGTCGAGATTCGCCGGCAGCGGCAGGAAGCCCGGCCGCAGCTTGTCCTTCCACGCGCCGAGCTGCTTGATGTCGTACAGCTCGGAGACGACCGCGCGGCCCGCGAGCGACGCGCCCGGCGCGTCGTAATGATCCGGATACGACGGCACGCGGCGCAGGCGGATACCGTGTGCGACCAGAAAGTCGATCATCCGCGGCGCGGCGTCGACGAACGCTTCGCGCCGCGCGCGGCTCGCGCCCGGCATATCCGGCCGGTCGCCGATCACGGCGTCGAGATAGGCGAGCGCCTGTTCGCGACTGTCCGCCACGCCCGCTTCCTTCATGTAGCGGTTGTCCGGAATCCACATCACGCCGCCGGACGTCGCCGTCGTGCCGCCGACCAGATCGGCCTTCTCGACGATCAGCACGCGCTTGCCGGCTTCGCGCAGCACCAGCGCCGCGACGAACGAGCCGGCACCGCTGCCGACGATGATGAAATCGTGCGAATCCGCCATGCGCCTTGCTCCGTCAGTTCGCCTTGAACGCGTGCAGATGCACGTTCGCCATGTGCAGGTCCGCCGGCATGTTAAGAATCGCGTGGAACGCGTCCGTCACGGAGTTGACCTGCGACAGCGGCTGCTCACGCAGGTTGCGGCCGATCGCCGCATTGGCCTGCGCGAAGCGCATCGCCACCTGCGGGTCCCAGTTCGGCGGGACCGGTTCGTCGATCATCATGCCGCAGCGCACGTTGGTGACGCGGATGCCGGACGGTTTCAGTTCGTGGTAAAGCCCTTCGGAGAAGCGGTCGAGGCCGGCCTTGCTGGTCTGGTAGGCGACGAGGAACGGGAACAGCATGCCGGCCGATTCGGAACTGACGTTGATGATGTGGCCGCCGGCCTGCATCAGCGGAATCGCCGACCGCGCGCACAGCATCGGACCGGCGAGGTTGGTCGTGATGATGTTCATGATCTGCGCGTCCGACGCCTCGGCGATCAGGAACGGCTCGTAGACCGCGGCGTTGTTGATCAGCACGTCGATCCTCGGATGCTTCGCGGCGATCGTCGCGAACGCCTTGCGCACCGATTCCGGCGACGCGACATCGCATTCGACGGCGATCGCGCTCGCGCCGATTTCGTCGGCGACGGCCTTGACCTTGGCGAACGTGCGGCCGAGCAGCACGACGCTTTCGCCGGCTCTGGCGAAGCGACGTGCGAGCGCGCGGCCGAGGCCGACGCCGGCGCCGGTGATGACGATGACTTTCGACACGTTTGCAATCTCCTGGCGATGCCGGCTCAGCGCCTGGCGAAGTCGGGCGGATAGACGGACAGGTCGCCGGCATAGGCGATGCCGCCTTTCCAGCGCGCGCCGCTGATCTTGTTGAAGTAATGCACGGTGCGCGCGGTCGAGCCCGACGACGAACGCGGCTGCATCGCGACGCCGCTCGGGCTGCGGCCGCCGGCGCGCGCGGAGAAATCGCGGATCGTGAACAGCAGGTCGTCGCTCTGCTGCGCGCACAGCACGAGCTGGTCGCCGGGGCAGTAACGGCGCGGTTCGATCTGCAGCTCGGACAGCTGACCGCGCTTCATGCCGACGTGGCCGGGCACGTTGATGACCTCGCCGCTGTGGACGTTGTCGTACCAGTCCTGGTATTCGGCGAAACGGCCGATCGTGTAGTTCGCGAGAATGATGCTGACGCCGGACAGCGGCTGGTCGCGCTGCCAGTTCGGGCTGATCTTCCAGTCCGAATACAT
>DASSVA010000438.1:0-5987 GCA_035706385.1 Solimonas sp.
CGGCATGATCACCGCGCCGGCGCAGGCCGATCACCTGATCCGCACGCAGCAGGCCGACGTCGCGCTGCTCGCGCGCGAACTATTGCGTGATCCGTACTGGCCGCGCCGCGCCGCCGCCGAACTGCGGCAGAAGATCGACGCGCCGCCGCAGTACGGGCGCGCGTGGTGAAGCCCGGCGCGGGCAAGTACCAGGCGTATGGCGTCGCTTGAATGAGACACGTCGTTCCCGCGAAAGCGGGAACCCGGTGCTGTGCGCGAGAACGCTGGATTCCCGCTTTCGCGGGAATGACGATGGTTTTTGTTGGTGACGTTCTCAGCGCTTCGACAACGCGTCCGGCACCGTCAGCACGCGCGCTTCTTCATAACCGGAGCGGGCGCGCAGCCGCTTCAGCGCCGCTTCGGCCTGCGCGCGCGTTTCGTAATGGCCGCACAGGACGCGATAGGCATCGTGGCCTTTGAGCCGGATCGGTTCGATGTCGGCCTGCAGGTCGCGCGCCTTCCACTGCGCGACGCTGCGCGCGGCATTCGCATGGTCGATGAACGAACCGAGCGAAATGCGCCAGGTTTTCGCCGGCGCTTTCGGCGCCGCTGATTTCGGCGCCGGCCGGGCCGCCGGTTGCGGTGCCGGCGTCGCGACCCTGGACGACGCAGCGGGGGCCGGCGCTGCGCTGGCTGCGGCCACGATCGCACCCGGCGCCGCGGCGGCGTCGAGCGACACGACGCGTGCGTGCTCGTAGCCGGCGCGCGTGCGCAGCCGCGCGAGCGCCTGCTCGGCCTGCGCGCGGCTCGCGTAGTGGCCGCAGCGCACTTCGAACGTGCGCCGGCCGTCGGCCTGCGATTCGGTGATGTCCGCGCTCAGCTTGCGGCGCTGCCATTGCCGGACGGCGTGCGCCGCGCTCGCGTGATCGGCGTACGCGCCGAGCACGATGCGCCAGCCGCCGGCGGCCACTGGCGCCGGAACGGATGGCGAGGCCGGCGACGGACCGGACGCGCGCGCGGCGGACGGTGCGACTTCGTGGATTTCGATCGTGCCGGCCGTCAGCGCACTGCGCGTTGCCGGCGCGGCGCTGTCGGCGAGCGTCGGGCGGACGTCGCCGTACTGGATCGCCTGTTGCGCCGCATAGCGGGTCGCGTAATCGTCGCTGAAATTGGTCGCCGCCAGGCGCGGCAGCAGGCTGCCGGCGTCGGCGGATGCCAGGCGCTGTGCGCCCGCGGCCGTCCAGCGCAGGCATTCGCCGGGTGAATCGAGCCGCTGATGCGCGCCCGGCGTGTCGATCTCGGCGGCGCCGGCGATCAGGCAGATTTCATCGCCGGCCGCGGAATGTTCGGCCCAGGCTTCGGTGCCGTACAGCCGCGCCTGCAGGACGCCGACGCCGAGGTGCACGTCGGCCGGCGCACCCTGTTCGGATTTGCGCGCATCGACATGCAAGGCGCCGCTGACCAGCTTCAGTCGCGCCAGCGTCGCGCGGCCCGGCGGATCGGGCGCGACGCTGCTGTTGAGCTGCAGCGCCGCCTTGTCGCCGAGCAGCAGGCTGCCGCCGCCGGCGAGGCGCACGCCGACATGACTCGCCACGCCGGTGATGACGATGTCGCCGGCTTTCAGCGGATCGCGGCTGTGCAGGGTCGTGGAGCTGCCGTCGACATGGCGGACGCTGACGCTGTTCTCGACGCGCGTGACTTCGAGATCGGCCGCCTGCGCGGTCGCCGACAGCAACAGCAGGATGCCGACCCAGCGGCGTTTGGCTTGCATCACGTCCACCCTTTTGGAGCCCCGGCGGAAGGGTAGCAAAGCACTGCGTTTCGCGGCGGGCTGCGTGCTAGCATGCGCCGCGATTTTGCCAACCGGATCGTGTCGCGCGCATGCCTGAAGAGCCTGAGGAACCCCTGCCGGTCGGCGCTTCGCGCCGCAGCTCACCGTGAGGGGCATCGTCGTCGTCGACCAGCGCGCGGACTGGCCGGTCGAGCTGCCGGGCATCGAGGTCGTCACCGCCTGGGATTACCTGACGCGCGAGGAGCTGACGCGCACGCGCGGCATCCGCGTCTACAACCTCTGCCGTTCGTTCGGCTACCAGACGACCGGCTATTACGTGTCGCTGCTGGCCGGCGCGCGCGGCCACAAGCCGCTGCCGGAAATCACGACGATCCAGGATCTCAAGCTCGCCGAATCGCCGCGCATTCTCAACGACGAGGTCGAGGAGCTGATCCAGCAGTCGCTGGCGCGCATCGGCTCGGCCGAATACGTGATGAACGTCTACTTCGGCCAGTCGCTCGCCAAGCGGCATGCGCGGCTCGCGCGTGCGCTGTTCAACCAGTTTCCGGCGCCGCTGCTGCAGGCGCGGTTCGTCTATCGCGGCGACGAATGGCGGGTCGAGACGTTCGGGCCGATCGCGCTCGGCGAAGTGCCGGCGTCGCATCACGAACTGCTGTACGACGCGGCGCGCGACTACTTCGCGCGGCGCCGCGCACCGCGCGCGCGGCGTGATTCGTCGCGTTACGACCTTGCGATCCTCGTCAACGAGGACGAGAAGGAACCGCCGTCGAACCCGCGCGCGCTGAAAGCTTTCGAGCGCGCCGCCGAGGAGATCGGTTTCGAAGTCGAGTTCATCGACAAGACCGATTACGGCCACGTCGCCGAGTTCGACGCGCTGTTCATTCGCGAGAAGACCGCGTTCAATCATCATACCTACCGCTTCGCGCGCCGCGCCGCGCGCGAAGGTCTGGTCGTCGTCGACGATCCGCTGTCGATCCTGCGCGCCGCGAACAAGGTGTTCCTCGCGCAGCTGATGGAACGGCATCGCATCCCGCAGCCGAAGACCGTGCTGCTGCACTCGCGCAACGTCAAGACCGCCGGCCGCGAACTCGGCTTCCCGTGCGTGCTCAAGCAGCCCGATTCGCAATTCTCGAAAGGCGTGATCCGTGTCGAGAACGAGGCGGAATTCCGCCGCGAGGCGAGCGACATGCTGGAGCGCTCCGATCTGATCATCGCGCAGTCGTACGAGCCGACCGATTACGACTGGCGCATCGGCGTGCTCGACGGCGCGCCGCTGTACGCGTGCCGCTATTACATGGCGAAAGATCACTGGCAGGTCGTCAAGCGCGCCGGCGACGGTGCGATCGTCGAGGGCGGCCACGAGACGCTCGACGTCAAGGACGTGCCGGCCGCGGTGCTGAACGTCGCGGTGCAGGCCGCGCGCGCGGTCGGCAACAGCCTGTACGGCGTCGATCTCAAGCAGTTCGGCAAGCGCGTCAAGGTGATCGAGGTCAACGACAACCCGAACATCGATCACGGCGTCGAGGATCTGGTGCTGAAGGACGCGATCTACCAGAAGATCATGGCGTACTTCCTGAAGCGGCTCGAAGCGCGCACGCGCACATGAGCCCGGCGCCGGTCCGCATTCGCCGCGCGCAGGCCGCCGACCTCGATGCGCTGCTCGCGCTCGAACGGAACTTTCCCGGCGACCGCATGAGCCGCCGCAGCATCCGTGCGCTGCTCGGCAGCGCCGGCGCGCGGTTCTGGATCGCTGGCCCCGCGTCCGCCGCGCTCGGCGCCTTGCTGCTGCTGACGCGGCGCAACAGCGGCTGGGCGCGGATCTATTCGCTCGTCGTCACGCCGCAGGCGCGCGGGCAGGGCATCGGCCGGCGTCTCGTATTGGCGGCCGAACGCGACGCGCGATTGCGCGGCTGCGTCGGCGTTTCGCTCGAAGTGCGCGACGACAACGTCGCCGCGCGCGCGCTTTATGCGGCGCTCGGTTATCGAATGCATGCGCGCCTGCCCGGTTATTACGACGACGGCGCGGCGGGCGTACGGCTGCGTCGCCGCTTCGCCGACACCGCGAGCGATTGACCGGCGACCCAAACGAAAACGGCCCGCGCGAGGCGGGCCGTTCGCTGACGACGTGCCGCTTTACTTGGCCGGCTTGTCGTCCTTCTTCGGCTCGCCGATCGACAGCAGCTCGACTTCGAACACCAGCACCTGGTTCGGGCCGATCTTCACGCCGGCGCCGCGCTCGCCGTAGCCGAGCTCGGACGGAATGTAGAACTTGTACTTGGAGCCCGGCGTCATCAGCTGCACGCCTTCGGTCCAGCCCGGGATCACGTTGTTCAGCGGGAAGCTGACCGGCTGGCCGCGCGAATACGAGCTGTCGAACTCCTCGCCGTTGATCAGCGTGCCCTTGTAATGCACGGTGACGGTGTCGGTCGCCTTCGGATGCGCGCCCTTGCCCTCGGTGATCACTTCGTACTGCAGGCCCGACTTGGTGGTCTTCACGCCGTCGCGCTTGCCGTTCTCTTCGAGGAACTTGGCGCCTTCCTCCTTGTTCTTCGACGCCTGCGCTTCGCGATCCTTGATCTGGCGCTCCTGCATCTTCTTGGCGACCGTGTTCTTGATCTCTTCGCGCGCGGCGTCGTCCATCTTCGGCGCGTTGCCGGCGAAGGCGTCGTCGAGGCCGGCCTTCAGCGCGGCGAGATCGGTGTCGTCCTTGACCGGTTGCAGCGACTTGCCGAGATCGACGCCGATCGCATAACCGAACTTCTGCGCGTCGGTCTGCAGCGAGGCGTCGGTGCCGGCGGCGGCCGGCGTGTCGGCGGCGGACTTGTCGTCCTTCTTGGCGCAACCGGCGATCAGCGCGGTGGCGGCGAGACTGATGGCCAGCAGGCGTAGCGTGTTCTTCATCGAGAGGTTCCCAGATGCAAAAAAGGCGCGAGTGCGCCGGTCGCGGGCGATTATAGCGGCTTTTCCGGCGGGGTCTGCCCGGTCGCATCGGCCTGCGCGGCGGGCGGTTCGGCGGCCGCCGATTCGGCCGCGCGGCGCCGCGACAGCAGCTGCAGCAGCATTTGCCGCGCCTCGTCCGACAGCAGTTCCTGCGAGCGTTCGGCGATGCGGTCGATGCGCGGGTCGACGGTCAGCGTCTTGTCGTCGGCGACGCTGACCAGACCGATCTCGATCAGCGTGTTCAGGTAGCCCTTGAACAGCGCCTTGTCGAAGAATTCCGGCGCGTCGCGGCCGGTCAGGATCGCCATGCGCTCGGCGAGCAGCCGGCAGTCGTCCTCGAATTTCTCGCGCTTGAGCGGCATCACCGTGCGGCGTTCCTCGGCGAGCAGCAGCGCGGTCATGCAGTAACGCTCGTGCGTCTCGCCGAGCACGCGGCCGAGCATCGCCAGCGTCGAATACGCCGGCTGGTTGGCGTCGGGCCGGCGCAGCCGTTCCTGTTCGCGCGTCAGCAGGCCGAGGCCGGTCATCACCGCCAGCCACGATTTGACGACGCCTTCGATTTCCTCGGGTTCCCAGCGCAGGAAGAATTCGTTGCGCAGGAACGGATAGAGCGCGCGCACGCCCATGATCACCGCCTCGTCGGACAGCACCTGGCGCGTGCGGAACAGGTTGGCGATCAGCGACGGGATCGCGAACAGGTGCTGGATGTTGTTGCGGTTGTAGGTCAGTGCGACCGCGTCGCGTGCGGCGACGCCGTGCAGGTCGCCCCACGGATGCGGCACGCGCGCGATCTGGCCGATCGGTCCGCTCCAGTCGACGACTGCCGCCGGCGCGCATTCCGGGATGTACAGCAGCGGACTGTACGGCTCGCCTTTCAGCAGCCAGATCAGATAACCGATCTGTTCGATCAACTCCTCGTGCGCGACGACGCGCTGCGGCGACGCGAGTAGCGCGACCGCGGCGAGGCTCGACGGGTTGGCGACCGCCGCGGCGTTGATGCGCCGGCTGTTTTCGAGCGCGAGCCGGGCGACGAAGCCCTTGAACGCTTCCGGCATCGTTTCGCTGTCGGCGGCGATCGCCTCGCGCCAGCCCGGCAGGTGCTGGTCGGCATACGACTGCAGCACGATCGGCTCGCCGAAATTGATGTACGGCTTGCCGTACGACTTGCCGAGAATCTTGCCGGCTTTCAGCAGGCCCTCGGCCGATTCCTTGCTCTTCGCGCCGCCGCGCAGTTCCTTGGTGTAGCTGCCGACTTCCCAGACGCGGTCGTAGCCGA
>DASSVA010000439.1:0-18745 GCA_035706385.1 Solimonas sp.
AGCCGATAGTCCATCGACACGCCCCAGCTTCGACCGGTGAGTTGGCGGACGCGGTGCTTGAAGTCGTCGACGGCAGCATCCGACCAGCGCAGCTTCGTCCCACGAAAAGTGAATCCGAGGAACTCGACTTCGCTGATCTTGCGATCCTTGATTATCATTGAGGAGAGGTTCCGGCCACGAAGAAGCCCACGACGAAGTTAGTGCTTTCAAGCTGACCGAAACGAGGGCGGCAGCCCAAGGAAAAAGCGTATGGCCAAATATCTGATCTCCTTTCCCAGCGCGGCGATGGTGGTGACCGACGACGAACTGCGCGCGGCGGACCGCGATTCGCACACG
The DNA here is from genome assembly GCA_035706385.1 of Solimonas sp. Classification (GTDB taxonomy): domain Bacteria; phylum Pseudomonadota; class Gammaproteobacteria; order Nevskiales; family Nevskiaceae; genus Solimonas. The sequence goes on from DASSVA010000439.1 coordinate 337, forward strand.
GTGATCGAGGAAGCGAAAGCGGCCGGCGTTTACGTGTTCGGCGGCGGCATCGACGAAGGCGTGCCGCCGGTGCTCGTCTCGGCCGACGGCGCTGTGGCCGAAGGCGGCTACCCGTGGGCGCCGCCGCTCGACGGCGGCTTCACCGTGCTCGAACTGCCGTCGCGCGAGGCGGCCGTGGCGTGGGCCGCGCGCATCGCGAAGGCCTGTCGTTGCGATCAGGAACTGCGCGTCTTCCACTTCGATCCGCAGTCCTGAGAACGCGGGCAGCGAGTTTCTGGCGACATCGGGATGGCATCTCCGGAAAGATCATGAACATGCAGCAGCAGACTCCGGCACAAACTTCGCGCATCAAGGCGGCGGCGGTGCAGCTCGAAGCGGTGGTCGGCGATGTCGCGGAAAATCTGCGGCGCATCGACAAGCTGGTCGATGAAGCGGCGGCGACCGGCGCGAAGCTGATCGCGGTACCGGAGTTCTGCACGTCGCGCCTGCCGTTCGATACGCGCGCGCATGCGGCGGTGCTGCCGCCGGACAACGCGGCGGTCGATCTGTTCAAGCGTCTCGCCGCGCGTCACCGATGCTGGCTCGGCGGCTCGATGCTGATCGCCGATGCGGGCGAAATCCACAACCGTTATCACTTCGTCGAACCGGACGGCCGCGTGCATCTGCACGACAAGGATCTGCCGACGATGTGGGAGAACGCGTTCTATGGTCCCGGCGATGACGACGGCGCGTTCGAGACCGGGCTCGGCGGTGTCGGCGTCGCCGTCTGCTGGGAGCTGATCCGCACGCAGACGGTGCGGCGCCTGCGCGATCGCGTCGGCGTCGCGGTGACCGGCACGCATTGGTGGACGATGCCGGACAACTGGGGTCGCGCGGTGGCGCGCACGCTCGCGCCGATGGGCCAGTACAACCGTTATCTGTCGGAGAACGCGCCTGCGGAATTCGCGCGCCGGCTCGGCGCACCGGTTCTGCAGGCGTCGCATTGCGGGCGCTTCCGCAGCGGCTTCATGCTCGCGCCCGGCGTACCGCTGGTGCCGCCGTACGACAGCGAGTTCGTCGGCAACACGCAGATCGTCGACGCGCAGGGCCGCGTGCTCGCACAGCGGCAGACGCGCGAAGGCCCGGGCATCGTCGTCGCCGAAATCGAACTTGGCGCGCAGACGCCGCAACTGCCGCTGGAAGATCGTTTCTGGATTCCGGAGCTGCCGCTGTTCCTGCACGCGTACTGGCATCACCAGAATGTCTGCGGCAAGGCGTATTACAGATCCAAAGGGCTGCGCGCCGGGCTCGCGGCGGCGCAACGCTACCGCAAGGACGCTGACGCATGAAACCGCGCGTCACCGTCATCACGCTCGGCGTCGACGATCTCGAAGTGTCGCTGCGCTTTTATCGCGACGGGCTCGGCTTTGCGACCGACGGCATCGTCGGCACGGAATTCGAGCACGGTGCGGTGGTGTTCATCGATCTGCAGGACGGCCTGCGTCTCGCGCTGTGGCCGCGTCGCAGCATCGCGCACGACACCGGGCTCGCGCCCGGTCCGGCGAGCGCGACGGAAATGACGCTGGGCCACAACGTCGCGTCGCGCGCCGAAGTCGATGCGATCATGGCGCGCGCGGCGGCGGCCGGCGCCGTCATCGTCAAACCCGCGCACGACACGTTCTGGGGCGGCTATTCGGGCTATTTCCAGGACCCCGACGGGCATTTGTGGGAGATCGTCTGGAATCCGCAGTGGGCCGCGCCGGACGCATCGTGAACACACGGGACGGCGAGACGACATGAGCGCGATGACGAATGCGGGAGAAGCGGCGCCGGACAGCCATCTCGGCTCATGCCTGTGCGGCGCGGTGCGCTTCCGGATCGACGGCGCGTTCGAGCGCTTCTATCTCTGTCATTGCAGTCATTGCCGCAAGGACACCGGCTCCGCGCACGCCGCCAACCTGTTTTCGTCGGGCGCCCGCCTGACGTGGCTGCACGGGCGCGACGAGCTGCGCAGCTACCGACTGCCGCAGACGCGGCACGTCCGATGCTTCTGTTCGGTCTGCGGTTCGGCGCTGCCGCACGACGAACCCGGCATGGTCGTCGTACCCGCCGGCAGTCTCGACACGGCGCTGTCGCTGGTGCCCGACGCGCACGTCTTCGTCGCGAGCAGGGCGGACTGGGATCGCGATCTGGCAAACGTCCCGGCATTCGAATCGTTTCCTTCGTAACCGGCGCGACGGTTGACGAACGGCGGCGCCAGCGCCGATAAAGCGGGCATGCCCGACAAGAACGCCATTGCACCCGACAACACCGCCGTGCGCACCGCGCTGTGGCGCGCGCTGCACGTGCAGGCCGATGCGCCGCCGCATGTGTTCGACGACGAGATCGGTCTGCGGCTCGCGGCGCCCGATGACGGCTGGCGCGATCGTCCGGACATGAGCGCATTCACGCAACCGTTCCGCGCGTCGATCCTCGCGCGGGCGCGCTTCGTCGAAGATCTCGTCATCGCGCAGATCGCGCGCGGCGTTGCGCAGTACGTCATCCTCGGCGCCGGACTCGACACGTTCGCGCAGCGGCGGCCGGAGCTGGCGGACCGCGTGCGCGTCTTCGAGATCGACCAGGCCGGGCCGCAGCAATGGAAGCGCGAGCGTCTCGTCGAACTCGGTTATGGCGTCGCGCCGTTCCTGCGATTGGTGCCGGTCGATTTCGAGGCCGGCGACGACTGGCTCGCGCGGCTGCGCGCGGCCGGTTTCGATGCCGCGCAGCCGGCGGTCGTCGCATCGACCGGCGTCAGCATGTATCTGACGCACGACGCGATCATGGCGACGCTGCGGCAGGTCGCGGCGCTCGCGCCGGGCTCGACGCTCGTGATGTCGTTCATGCTGCCGATCGAATCGCTGGCGCCGGACGTGCGCGTCGGCGTCGAACGCGCGGCGGCCGGTGCACGCGCCGCCGGCACGCCGTTCATCAGTTTCCTCATGCCCGCGGAAATGCTCGCGATGGCGCGCGAAGCCGGCTTCGCGAACGCCGAGCATGTTTCGGCGGCGATGCTCGCGCAACGCTACTTCGCGGATCGCGCGGACGGGCTGCGTCCGCCCGATCATTCCGAGGAACTGCTGGTGGCGACCGCGTAACGGACATCGCGAACCGCATGGACATGCTCAAGGTCTTCGCGCTGTTCGTGATCACCGCCGCCGCGGAGATCACCGGCTGCTATCTGCCGTATCTGTGGCTGCGCCAGAACCGCAGCGCGTGGCTGCTCGTGCCCGCCGCGCTCAGCCTCGCCGCGTTCGCGTGGCTGCTGACGCTGCATCCGCAGGCGGCCGGCCGCGTCTATGCCGCGTACGGCGGCGTCTATGTCGGCGTCGCGCTGTTCTGGCTGTGGGCGGTCGATTCGATCCGGCCGACGCTCACGGATTTCGTCGGCGTCGCGGTCTGCGTGCTCGGCATGCTGATCATCATGTTCGGACCGCGGCCGGGTTGAGGCGCCGCGCGGGCATCACAGGGGGAGTCCATCGTCATGCGCAAACCGGTTTATCGACGCTACGTCGCCGTGCTCGTCGCGATCTACGCGCTGTTGTGGCTCGTGCTCGCGATCCATCCGCTCGATCGTCACGACTGGCTGCTGGAGAACGCGCTGGTGCTGGCGTTCGGCATCGGCCTGTGGGCATCGCACCGGCAGTTCGTGTTCTCGCGGATTTCGTACACGCTGATCTTCGTCTACCTGTGCCTGCATGCGGTCGGCGCGCATTACACCTATGCCGAAGTGCCGTACGAATCGGCGTGGCACGCATTGACCGGCCACAGCTTCAACGCGATGTTCGGCTGGGACCGCAACAACTTCGATCGCATCGTCCACTTCAGCTACGGCCTGCTGCTCGCGTATCCGCTGCGCGAAGTGTTCCTGCGCGTCGCCGACGCGCGCGGTTTCTGGGGCTATTTCCTGCCGCTCGACGTCACGCTGTCGACGTCGGCGCTGTACGAGCTGATCGAGTGGGCGGCGGCGGAAATGTTCGGCGGCGATCTCGGCATGGCCTATCTCGGCACGCAGGGCGACGTCTGGGACGCGCAGAAGGACATGGCCTGCGCCGGCCTCGGCGCGCTGCTGGCGATGCTGATCACCGCCGCGCTGAACGCGTGGCTGCAACGCGACTTCGCGCGCGAATGGAGCGCGAGCCTGAAGGTCAAGGACGCGCGTCCGTACGGCGAGGACGAGATCGCGCGGATGCTCGCGGCCGGCCGTGCGACCGGCGACGAATGAGTGTTTGCGGCGGCCGGCGGCCGCGCCCCTCACCCCGGCCCTCTCCCCGCTCGCGGGGAGAGGGAGATGGTCAGAACCTCAAGTCGTCATTGCGAGCCGCAATGCGGCGAAGCAATCCAGCGGCGCAGCGAGATCGAGCGATGGACTGGATTGCTTCGTCGGCCTTCGGCCTCCTCGCAATGACGAAAAACGGCAAATTCAATCCACCCGCACCGGCAGCGCATAACTGCCGGTCGCGTGCGCGACGGTCACGCCGGGCGCCGCGCTCGTCGACATCTTCGCTTCCATCACCGCGAGGCGCCGGCCGAGCTTGAGAAAGCTCGCCTCGCCGATCACGTCGCCGGGCGCGGCCTTGGCGAGGAAGCGCAGGTTCATGTCGCTGGTGACGGCCATCAGCTCGGCGCCGAGATGGCCGAGCACGAGCGCGTACATCGCGGTGTCGGCGGCGGTGAACAGCGCCGGTCCGGACACGACGTTGCCGGGCCGGATCATCAGCGGACTGAACGGCAGGCGGATGCGCGCATAACCGCTGCGCAGTTCTTCGACGACCATGCCGCCGCGGCCGGCGGCGGCCAGTCCGCCGCGGATCAGCGCTTCGACCGCCGCCGCATCGAGTTTCAGATCCATCCGTATCCTCGCAGTGCATCCCAGATCAGTTTCAGCGACAGCGTGACCAGCACGACGCGGAACAGCCGCGCGAACGCGCGCTCGCTGATGCGGCCGTTGAGCCGCTTGCCGAACAGCGTGCCGGCGACGACCGCCGCGCACAGCGGCAGCAGCCGCTGCGGCGCGGCGAGCGCGGAAAAGCCGACGAGCCCGTACGCGAGCACGCGCAGGCCGTGGCCGAGCGTCTGCGTCATCGCCAGCGTGCCGATCACCGTTTCCTTGCGCCACTCCGGGCGGAAGAACAGGCGGCCGACGAACAGACCGGTCGCACCGACGAACAGGCCGAGGCTGCCGTTGAGCGCGCCGGCCAGCGCGAATGCCGGGCGCGCCGGCAACGGCCGCGTGCTCGCCTGCGGCACCAGCGACGCGAGGATCAGGCCGGCGAGCACGAGCTTGACCGCGTCGGCATCGACCGCGCCGGCGAACGGCGCGACCAGCAGCGTCGCCGGAACGCCGGCGAGCAGGAACCAGCCGGCCGCCGACCATTCGACGTCGCGCACGTAGGCGACGGTGCGCGAGCTGTTGGAAACGAATTGCACGGCCGCGAACAGCGGCACTGCTTCGTTCGGCGCCATGCCGAGCGCGTAGAACACGCCGATGAGGATCGTGCCGCCGCCGAGCCCGGCCGCGCCCGACAGCGCCGCCGTCAGAAAGCCCACCGCCGCCACCGCCAGATCCAGCGCGGTCATCGTCCGTCAGTCGAGACCGTGACGGCTGCGTTCGTAACGGCGCCGGTCTTCGGCCTGCACGCGCCGCCAGATGATGTAGCTCTTGATCTCGGCGAGCGTGACCTTGCCGTTGCCGTCGGTATCGAGTTCGTCGAACTTCGCGCCGGGCAGCGGGAACGCGGCGAACTCGGTCGCGTCGAGCGCTTCGTCGCCGTTCTTGTCGGCGGTCCTGAAGTCCTGCCGCAGCTGCTCGCTGATCGGCTTGCGGCGCTCGTGCGCGCAACCGGCCGGGAGCAACAGCAGGCCACACAGCAATGAAAGGATGAAGGCGCGCATGCGGCACCATTGTGCCGTATCGGACGCGCCGGCGACGCGCGAGCGACGGCGACCGCCAATCCGCGGTCGCTCGCGATGCCGTCGATCAGCGCCGCCGCAGCCGACGTCCGACGGCCGCCAGCAGCAGGCCGAACAGCGTCGCCAGCGGCAACGCGCCGCCGTTCTGTCCGTCATCGTTGCGGACCGCGTCCGATCCGGTCGTGCCGCCGGTCGTGGTGCCACCCGTCGTTGACCCGCCCGTGGTATCGCCGCCAGTCGTGGTACCGCCTGTGGTGGTACCGCCCGTGGTATCGCCACCCGTCGTCGAACCGCCTGTGGTATCGCCGCCGGTCGTGGTGCCGCCCGTGGTATCGCCGCCGGTCGTGCCGCCCGCCGGCAGGCACGTGCCGTCTTCCGCGGACACGGTGTTGAACACCGCCGCGCTGGCGCCGATCAGCTCGACGTTGTCGATCGCCCAGCCATAACCGCCGTTCAGTTCATCGCTGGCGATGCGGAAGCGGACCTGCGCGGTCTTGCCGGCGAGCGTCGTGCCGAAATCAAGCACCGTGGTCTGCAGACCATCGTTGTGATTGACGAAGGCACGATGCGCCAGCGCACGCGCGCGGCCGCTGTAGCCGTTCTGCGTGAAGCGCGCACCGAAATCGGTGACCTCGGTCCAGGTCGCGCCGCCGTCGATGCTGACCTCCAGCACGCCGCCGTCGTAACCGATGCCGATCACCGGCAGCGGCAACAGCGACTCGAAGTCGTAGTGGTGATCGAACTTCATCGAGAAGCTGCCGTCGAGCGGCACCGAAAAGGCCGGCGTCGCCAGATAGACGTTCGCGGCCGATTCCGGGTCCGGCGCATACCAGAGATGACCCGAGCCGAGATCGTCGTTGTCGTCGACGAGACTCCACTGCGAGGTCGTGCCCTGCGAAGTGCGCGTCCAGCCACTGGCGGCGATCGCCGGATATTCGAAGTCGTCCCTGTCGGCGGTCTTGGCGATGTTGTAGTTGGCGAACAGTTCGACGCTCGACGCATCCGGATATTCGACGGCCGGATCCGGCATCGAAGGCGGCACGATGCTGATCGACAGCGCCGCGTTCAGCGGCGACGGCGCACTATCGGCCAGCGACACGCGCACGCTGGCGAACGCGGGTACCGGGGCGCCGACCGGCGTCGCGACAAAGTTCAGTGTGCGGCTTGCGAGTGATAGCGCCGGGGTGGTGCTGTCGAGTGTGACGGTCACCGCTGCACCCGGTGCGTAGGCGCCGTTGTTGAACAGCGAGAATCTCAGCATGCCGGTTTCGCCGGCATCGAGGATGCCGTCGTGATCGCAGGCGTCGAAGCCGTCGGCGACATTGCCGATGCCCGGTTCGAGCGCCGGCACCGGCGCCGCGAGCGCGACATGATCCTCGACCGCGCCGGCATTGTCGGTGCTGTTGCGGTCCGGCGCGACGGCGTGCAGGCCGAGCCCGCGCCTGGCGAACGCACGCGCGGCGAGCGCGTAATCGCCGACGTCGGTCGCCATTGCCGCCGCGAGCAGGCCGTCGCGTGCTTCGGTGAAGGTCGGCGACGCCGGCGTCATCTTCAGGCCGCCGATCACGTAATCCTTCATGCGGTTCTGCGCTGTCGCAAAGTCATGGTGGTTGAGCAGCGCGGCGTAAACCTCCCACAGCATTTCCGCCCAGACCTCGCCGACATTGTGTACTTCCGAGTTGCCGGTGCCGTCGGCGCCGAACGCGAGCGGCGCGCCTTCGATCGGCACGCCTTCGGTGATGTGCCGGAAGCTCAGCGGATTGATATCCATGCGCGTCGAATACGGCGCACGGCGGATGCCGAAGTAGTCGTTCGGGATGACGTAGAAGCCGGTCGGATAAGCGCCCTGCCAGTGATCGTTCGGGTACACCGGCGAGCCGGCGTCGATGTCGTCCGGCCGTACCGCGAGCAGCAGCGAGTCGATGTCGCTCCAGCCCTCACCCATGCCGCCGCCCTGCGTGTTCGACAGGCCCGAGCCGTTGCCGACCAGGCGGTTGCTGACGTGATGGAAGAATTCGTGGCTGATGACGAGTTCGTCGAGCGTGCCGTCGTAGTCGATCGACAGGTCGCGCTTGACGTGCAGCGTCACGTTGCCGGCGGCGAGCATTGCCTTCAACGCGGCGCCGTCGTCCTGACGGATCATCACGGCCGGCACCGTGTAGAGCTGACCGGTCGTCACCGGCAGACCGATCGGGATGTCGGGAATCGTCGAATCGCCCATCGTGATCGGATTGCCGGCGCCGTTGTTGATGACGACCATCGCCCTGGCGCCGGACAGCATCGCGAACTGTTCCTTGGCCGTGAACGAACACTCGCCGCGATCGATCACCGCGATCTTGCCGAGCACACGCAGATCGGGCAGCGACGGAATTGCCGGGATCACGCCGAGACCGGTCGGATCGGGAATCGTCAGCAGGTCGTTGCAGCCGTTGCTGACCGGATCGCTGCCGTCGCTGACCAGTACGGCCTGTGCGGTGACGTCGAACGTGTTCGGACCGAAACCGGCACCGGCGAATTTCAGCGGTGCGCCTTCGCTCGGCGCGGCGACCCTGACCTCGCCCCTGACCGGGCCGTCGAACAGATACATCTGCATCGTCGGCGAACCGCCGTCGGCCGGCGTCGCCATGTTGGCGTTGTTGCGGCCGGACGAATCCTGGCCTTGCGCGGAAATCGCGTCGCCGTCGACGCCGCCGCGGCCGTAGTTGTCGTTCTGCGCGTTGCCGGCCTGCTCGTCGAAGCCGTGGTCGTACCACCAGTCGTGCAGCCAGTTGTTCATGTAGAACAGATTGACGATCGCGGCGTTCTTCGCGTCGGTGCCGGCCGGATCGTCGTCGGCATGGATCGGATAGTCGAACGTGCGTTCGCCGGTCAGCGTCGTGCGCAGATCGCCACTGCCGGCGATGTAGCCGTCACCGGTCGGCAGGCTCACCGGCAGATTGAGCGGCACCGAGAGCTGCGGACCGGTATCGAGAAACGCATCGACGTTGTTGCCGGTGGTGGTGGTCGCCTCGTCGGCCAGCCACGGATCGCCGGTCGAGATCGGGCCGCTGACCAGCGACACGAGGTTCGCGCCGCCGTCGCCGCGCGGCAGTTGGTCGTCGATGCCGGTCCCCGGGAACGGCATGCGGGCGTTGCCGAGCGGCGCGTCGAACGGCTGATGGATGTCGTTGTCGTCCGCGAACACGCGATACGAAAACGGCTGCGCCGCGTCGTAGGCGACCAGATCGCGCGCGAACAGGGTGCGGCCGTCCTCGCCGATCACGTAGGACCAGGCAACGGTGGCCGGCGATGCGGCGCGACGGCCGAAGATCTCGACGTAATATGCCGGCAGCAGCCGGTCGTGCGTCGCGTAGTAGACCGGCTTGACGCGCATCCGGCGCGAAACGCCGAAATCCTTGAGCAGCGTGTCCAGACTGAACAGGCGATAGTCGCCGCGCGTCGCGGTCTGTTGCAGCCGCGCGCTGTCGACGCTGACGCCGAGCTGCCGGAACGCACCCGCCAGCGCCGACGCCGATGCATCGCCGGCAAACGCCGGTGCGCCTTGCTTCACGTCATCACTGTTCGCGAAGTAGCCGGAAACGGCGACCGGCCGCCCGCTGCGATCCATCGCCACGCTGACCTGGCGATTGAAGACTTCGATATCGCCGATGCGCTGCTGGAAGCGGGCGATGACCGGTCCGTGTCCGAGATCCTGCAGATCGATCAGCGTCGCGTGTTCGACGCTCGATGCCGTCAGCGCCAGCCTGCCGGCCTGCGAACGCAGGTATTGCCGCGCAACGCTTTCCAGCGCCGGCCGACGGGCACTGCCGATGTCGCCGACCGTCGGCACGCGTGCGTGACGATCGGCCCAGAGAAAGGTCGCGCCCCGCAACGCGGCGTCGTAATGCGGCAGCGCCGCCGCGCGCGTGGCCGCGACGATCGCGGGCCGGGCGCGCAACGCGGTATCGTTCCCGCCGGCAGCCGTCGCCGTCGCCGCGCCGAAGACGAGCGCCGCCGTGAATATCGTCTGTCTCATGTGCCCCCCAAAGGCCGCCCATCCCCGATCAGGCACCCACTCTGGACAATGATGCGGCCGGCGTCACGTCGAATGTAACGCGATCGCGGCTGACGGATTTCCCCCGGTATGCATTCACCCCGTCACCGCGCGTCGGCGCCTACCGCCGGCACCTTCCGCGGAAGGCGCCGTTCCGCTCAATGGACGAGCACCGTCGCCAGACCCAGCATCATGCCCATGCCGAGGATGTCGGTCGTCGTCAGCAGGAAGATGCTCGACGCGGTCGCCGGATCGGCGCCGAAGCGCTTCAGCGTCAGCGGCACCAGCGTGCCGAGCAGGCAGCTCATCACGCAGGAGCCGACCATCGAGATCAGCATCACCAGTCCCAGGATCGCGCCGTGCGGATCATTCGTGAAATGCGCGAACAGGAAGATCGCGACGGCGCCGATCAGGCCGGTGAAGAAACCGTTCAATGCGCCGATCAGCACTTCCTTGATCAGCAGCCGGCGCATCGGATAGCCGTGCAGATCGCCGAGCGTCAGGCCGCGGATCGTGGTCGCCAGCGCCTGGCAGCCGTTGTTGCCGGCGAGGCACGACAGCACCGGCAGGAACGACGCGAGCACGACGAGCCGCGCGATCGTGTCGTTGAACATGCCGACCATCGCCGCGGTGCCGAACGCGGTCAGCAGATTGATCTGCAGCCACGGATGACGCATGCGGAACGACGACAGCATCGGCGTGTAGATGCGTTCCTCCTTGTCGACACCGACCATCTTGCCGGACTGCGCGGTGATTTCGATCGCCTGATGCTCGAACAGGCGCCAGCCGCGCACGACGCCGACCGGACGGTCGTCGGCGTCGACGACCGGATAGACCGGGTAATGGCGATGCACCGCCGCGTGCACCGCGTCGTTCGCCGCCATCGTCAGGCGCAGGCTGAACGGCGCCGGCAGCATGACCTCGGACAGCGGCCGGTCGGGCGCGGCGAGCAGCAGATCGCGGATCACGACGAGGCCGGTCAGCCGGTCCTGCGCGTCGACGGTGTACAGATAGGTGATCTGGCGCGCGTTGGCGGCCTGGCGCAGGAAGTCGATCGCCTGCTGCACGGTGGTCGTTTCCGGCAGCTTGCCGTTGATCGGCTCCATCAGGTCGGCGACCGTGCCGGGCACCATCATCTCGGCGGTGATCGATTGCGGATCGACCGGCCGCGCATGCGCCGGCAGGTATTCGAGAATGTCGCGCATCAGCCGCTTCGGCAGCCGCTGCAGGACCGCTTCGATCCGCTCCAGCGGTTCGTCCTTCAGCAGCGCCGCGGCATCGACCGGCACGCGCATGCTCGCGGCGCGCACCAGCTCGCCAACCCGATGGTCATCCATGAGACGCTCTCCCTGCCGGACGGTCGCGGCTTTGACGCGCTTGACGTTGACTTGTGGAATGCCGGGACCATACTGCGCGCCGCGCGCTCCCACAATCGGAATATTGCCATGATGCGGCTGTACGCCATGAGCGGCTCCGGCAACTGCTACAAGCCCGCGCTGCTGATGCAGCAGCTCGGCATCGACTTTCGCTGGGACGAAGTCGACGTGGTCGGCGGCCAGACGCGCCGGCCGGAATTCCTCTCGCGCAATCCGAACGGCAAGGTGCCGCTGCTCGAATTCGACGACGGCCGCACGCTCGCCGAGTCGAACGCGATGCTGTGCTATCTGGCCGACGGCACGCCGCTGTTCGCCGACGATCGCTGGCAGCGCGCGCAGATCCTGCAATGGCTGTTCTTCGAGCAGTACAGCCACGAGCCGTACATCGCGACGGTGCGCTTCTGGGTGAAGTATCTCGGCAAGCGCGACGAATGGCGCGAGAAGATCGCCGAGACGATGGCGCGCGGCCATCACGCGCTCGGCGTGATGGAGACGCAGCTGCGCAGCACGCCGTTTTTCGCCGGCGAGACGTACACGATCGCCGACATCGCGCTGTACGCGTACACGCATTGCGCCGGCGACGGCGGTTACCGGCTCGACGACTATCCGCGGATCACGCAATGGCTGCGCCGCGTCGAACGCCAGCCGCGCTTCGTGCCGATGAAGGACGCGCCATGATCGCCGATGCAATGAACCTGAGCGCCGCGGCGCAACTCGCGCTGGTCGCCGCCGGCCTGTTCTTCCTCGCCGGCCTCGTCACCGGCGTCTGGAAATACGCGCACATCGCGCGCCGCGCCGACGCGCAGGCGCCGGCGTATGTCGACATCGCGCACCGCGCGTCGCTGCTGTATGCGTTCGCCGCGCTGCTGCTCGCGCAGTTCGCGCAACTGTCGGCGTGGAGTGCCGCCGCCAACCTGTGGGCGACGGCGCTGCCGCTGGCGTTCTTCGCGCTGGCGATCGGCGGCTACACGCTGCACGGCTGGCTCGACGACACCGACAACCAGTTCCGCCGGCCGCAGCGCATCGGCCGCCTGCCGCTGCCGCGACACGCGCTGCTGGCGTTCATGGTGCTGCTGGTCGTCGCCGAACTCGGCGGCTTCGTCGTGCTGTTCGCCGGTGTGCTGCGCGCGCTGCGGCTGATCTAGAAATCGTCATCGCGAGAAGCGCAGCGACGAAGCGATCCAGCGACATCGCTCGATCCGGCACCGTCACTGGATTGCTTCGCTGCGCTCGCAATGACGATTGAACGATACGGCGCTGCCCGGAATGTCACGGCGTGCCGAGCATCGGCGCACGCGCTTCGAGCGCGCCGAGCGCATCGAGCAGGCCCGCGTCGTCGAGCACGCGATCGCGGAACCAGTCCAGCGCGCGGCCGTGCTCGCCGGCACGCCACGCCAGATGCAGGATCGCCGGCGCGCGCGGCGCTTCCAGCTCGCGATGCACCAGCGTGCCGTCGGCGAGATGCGGCAGCACCATGTAATGCGGCAGAAAGCCGATGCCGAGTCCGGCGACCTGCGCGGCGAGCTTGGCGGTCAGCGTCGGCACGATCAGCGTGTCCTGACCGTCGAGGATGCCGGTCGAGCGCGGCGCCAGCTTGCGCGACGAATCGGCGGCGACGATCGCGCGGTGATCGACGATCTGCTCGAAGCGCAGCGGCTCCGGCAGCCGCGCCAGCGGATGGTCGCGCGCGACGACGAACTCGAACGGTACCGAGCACCAGCGCTTGCTGGCGAGGCCATAGCCCTGCGGCATCTCGCCGGCCGCGCCGATCGACAGGTCGGCGCGGCGATCGATCAGCGCGTCCCACGCGCCGCCGAACGTCTCGCGCGTGAGACGGATGCGCGTGCCGTTGCCGTGCCGGTCGAAGTCCTGGATCAGCGGGAAGATCAGTTCGAGCGGCACGATCTCGTCGACCGCCAGCGTCAGTTGCGATTCCCAGCCGTGCGCGGCGCGCTTGACGCTGTTTTCGAGCCGTTCGGCGTCGCGCAGCAAACGCCGGCCGCGCTCGACCAGCGCGCGGCCGGCGTCGGTCAGCCGCGGCCGCCGGCCCTTGCGGTCGAACAGCGACACGCCGAGGTCGGATTCGAGCTTCTGCACGGTGTAGGTGATCGCCGACGGCACGCGATGCAGCGCTTCGGCGGCGCGCGCGAAGCTGCCGTGCTCGTCGATCGCATCGAGGGTTTCCAGTGCATCGAGGGTCAGACGCATGGTCGGGACTCCGGCGATCCGCCTGCCAGCGGGGCGGATCATCGCGCCTATTGTGCGCCTGCGTCGGCGCTGAGACCCGCGCCGGCCGATTTGTATAAAGCCTGAACAGGAATTATTCTTAGTTGCATTCAGGCCGGCGCGGCGGTTTCGCGACGGCTTTTCGATGTCGCGGCCGCCGTCGGCGCCGCGCTGTTTGACGCCCAGGGAAGCCAGCCGCATGAAATCTCGTTACGCCTGCATCGCGGCGCTGTCCGCGCTGCTGCCCGTCGCCGCCCATGCCGACGACACCGCCGCCACCGACACGCAGACGACCACCGTCGCGGCCGCCGACGCCGACACCCTGCCGACCGTCATCGTCACCGCCGAGAAGAGCGGCCGTTCGCTGATGAATACCGCGACCAGCACCGCCGTGCTCGACCAGCGCGACCTCGACAACCGCGGCCTGCAATCGACCGCGGACGTACTCGCCGACACGCCGAACGTGCTGTACGTCGGCACCGGCAACATCGCGCCGGCGATCCGCGGCGTCGATTCGACCGGCGCGTCGCAAGGCTCGGACGCGTTCATCGCCGGCAGCCGCCCGCGCATCAACATGCAGCTCGACGGCCGACCGCTGAGCTACAACGAGATCATCTTCGGCGACACCGAGCTGTGGGATGTCGAGCAGGTCGAAGTGCTGCGCGGCGCGCAAAGCACGCTGCAGGGCCGCAACGCGATGGCCGGCACGATCGCGACCAGGACCAACGATCCGACGTTCGACAGCGAAGGCGCGTTCCGCTTCGGCGGCGGCAACTACGATCAGCGCCGCGTGTCGGCGATGCTCAGCGGTCCGGTCGTCGGCCTGTTCGGCGACAGTCATGTCGCGTTCCGCCTCGCCGCCGACTGGGCGACGAGCGAAAGCGCGAACGGCGGTTACGTGCCGTATCCGACGGTCGATGACGTCGGCGAATTCCAGGCGCTGAACCTGCGCGGCAAGCTGCTGTTCGAGCCGACCTCGATTCCCGGCTGGCGCACGCTGCTGACGCTGAACCACAGCGACTATCGCGGCCCGCAGACCGAAAGCGTCGTCCGCGGCACGTCCGGCTTCGGCGAGCGCCAGACCTCGACCGACGACATGCCGGTGTTCACGCCGAAATCGACGAGCGCGATCGTCGACACGAGCTATCAGATCAGCGACGCGCTGCGCTTCGAAGGTCTGCTGACCGGCACCGACATCGACGTCGATCGCCGCGCCAATACCGGCGACGGCGTCGCGACCGTCGACAGCCGCCAGTACACCGTCGAACCGCGCCTGCGTTTCGGCAGCGGCGAACGCTTTTCCGGTGTCGCCGGCGTGTTCCTGTTCGCGTCCGACCAGCAGGAGACGCTCGACTTCCTCGCGCTGCAGCGCTACGACGACCAGGTCCGCACCGCGGCGCTGTTCGGCGAGACGACGATCCCGCTCGGCGACAGCCCGTTCGATCTGATCGCCGGCGCGCGCTATGAGCAGGAAAAGCACGAACGCCACGGCGGCGTCGACGCTGGCTTCTACCGCTTCGTCGTGCAGCTCGACGAAACCTACAAGGCGTTCCTGCCGAAGCTCGGCGTCGCCTGGCACGTCACGCCGCAGACGACGGTCGGCGTCATGGCGTCGCGCGGTTACAACGGCGGCGGCGCCGGCGCGTCGCTCGGCGCGAGCGAAGCGACGAACTACCAGTACGACCCGGAATACGTCTGGACCTACGAGCTGTACGGCCGCCAGGAACTCGCCGACGGCCGCGTGCGGCTGACCGCCAACGTCTTCTATTCCGATTACAAGGACTACCAGCTGACGTTCGACCTGACGCCGACCGACACCGCCGACTACGCGTTCGTCGTCGACAACGCCGACAAGGTCAAGAGCTACGGCGCCGAGGCCGGTGCGACCTGGCTGGTCACGCGCGGCCTGCAGGTTTACCTCAATCTCGGCACGCTGAAGACCGACATCAGCAAATATCCGGGCTCCGGCTACCAGGGCCACGAACTCGCCAACGCGCCGAAACTGACCGGCGCCGCCGGCATCAGCTGGAACGGCAACGGCTGGGACGCGAGCTTCAACGGCCGCTACGCCGATTCGTATTACTCCGACGTCGCCAACCAGCCGCGCGGCCACGTCGACCCGTACTGGATCGCCAACGCGCAGCTCGGCTACACCTTCGAACGCGCGCATTTCTACGGCCGCGTCCGCAACGTCTTCGATTCGGACAAGCCGCTGGCGGTCTATCCCGGCGCGACCGCCGCCGAGGACGTCGCCAACCTGCCGCAGCCGCGCACGTACTGGGTCGGCGTCGAGTTGCGCTGGTAGTCCGGGAATCTCAGCGGAAATCCGCGGCGACGTGAATCGAAAAGTCCGGCGACGATTCGGTGACGACGTCTTCCTGCAAACCGAGCCAGGTCGATACGCCGCCGGCGCTGCGGTAACGGAACCCGAACGACAGCTGGCCGCCGACGCGTGACAGCGCGTCGAGATCGGAATCGTCGTACAGCGGCGCGTGCAGGTAGAACTGCGCGCCGGCGTCGAGCGACGGCGTGATGGCGTAGCCGAGCGACACCCAGCCGAACGGGATGAAATGCCGCTGCTGTTCGTCGAGCGGCCCGTCGCCGTTCACGCCGCTGACACCAGCCGCGAGCGCGCCGCTCCACGGTCCGAGCGCGCTGAACGCGAACGCCTGCTCGTACCACGCGGCCAGACCGAGTCCGCCGCCCATGAGATGATCGGCGTCGCCGGTCGGCAGCTGCAGCATCGCGCGCCAGCAACCGCCGCCGTCGCCGCAACGCGCGGCGAACAGACGCGCATCACCGAGACCATTGTGTCCATGATCGACGTCGAGCACGTCGACGCCGCTGTCGCCGTAGCGGTACGCAGTCTTGCCGCGCGGACGCTGCTCGCGGCCGCCGTTCGGCAGACCGAACCAGTCGTGCCAATTCTCGATCAGGCCATCGAGCGAACCGCCGCCGGTGAACAGCAGCGGCAACTCGGCACCGAACAGCCACTGTCCGTACGTGAAGCGCCCACTCAGTCCGAGCCGCAGGCTTTCGCCGTCGAGCAGCAGCGTCTCGCCGCCGCTCTGATCGGCGACATATTCGTTGGTCCAGTCGAGCGCGACACGCCAGCCGCTGCCGGTGCTGTCGGCCTGCGGCGTCGGCAGCGGCGCGAAGCGCGCGAGCGCCGCCTGATTGAACGTGCCGAACACGAATGGCACCGCGGACGACGGATCGGCGGCGAACGCGGCCGGGCTCGACATCAGCGCGGCGAGCAGCAGCGAGGGACGGATCAGACGCGGCATTCGTGAAGCCCCGGCGGGAAACGATGCCGGCGATTGTGCACGGCGCGCGCGACGAGGAGTAGTGCTTCAAATTGAACCTGGCGTACTCGTCATTGCGAGCCGCAGCGCGGTGAAGCCATCCGGCAGCGCAACCGGATCGAGTGGCGGACTGGATTGCTTCGTCGGCCTTCGGCCTCCTCGCAATGACGAAATCCGGGCGGAGACGCTCCGATCAGGGGAAACACCCAGCACGCGGATGAACCTGTTAGGATTTGCGCCCGTTTGGCTTCACAGCAAGGTTTCGCGTCATGCGTCCCGTCACCGAAAACACCCGCATCGAGTCGATCCGGCCGGTCTCCACGCCGGCCGAAGTGCAGGCCGAACTGCCGGCCAGCGACAACGCGAGCAAGACGACGTTCGACGCACGCCGCGAGATCCAGGACGTGCTGTACGGCCGCGACGACCGCCTGCTGGTGATCGTCGGTCCGTGCTCGATCCACGATCCGCAAGCCGCGCTCGAATATGCGACGCGTCTCAAGGCGCTGCGCGCGCAGCTCGACAAGCACCTCTTGATCGTCATGCGCGTCTATTTCGAAAAACCGCGCACGACGGTCGGCTGGAAAGGCCTGATCAACGATCCGGACCTCAACGACAGCTTCGACATCAACAAGGGCCTGCGCATGGGCCGCGAGCTGCTGCTGCAGCTCAACGACATGGGCATCCCGGCCGGCGTCGAATACCTCGACATCCTGACGCCGCAGTACCTGACCGACCTCGTCGCCTGGGGTGCGATCGGCGCGCGCACGACCGAATCGCAGCTGCATCGCGAACTCGCGTCGGCGCTGAGCTGCCCGGTCGGGTTCAAGAACGGCACCGAAGGCTCGGTCAAGGTCGCGGTCGACGCGGTGATGTCGGCCAAGCATCCGCACCGCTTCCTGTCGCTGAACGCGCAGGGCCAGGTCGGCATCTTCGAGACCCGCGGCAACGAGGACTGCCACGTCATCCTGCGCGGCGGCAGCGCCGGCACGAACTACGACGCGAAGTCGGTCGACGCGGCGTGCGCGGCGCTGACCAAGGCCGGTCTGCGGCCGCAGGTGATGATCGACTTCAGCCACGCCAATTCGAGCAAGCAGCACAAGCGGCAGATCGTCGTCGGTCACGACGTCGGCCACCAGATCGCCGGCGGCGACGACCGCATCATCGGCTGCATGATCGAATCGCATCTGGTCGAAGGTCGTCAGGACATCGGCAGCGAGATGAAATACGGCCAGTCCGTCACCGACGCCTGCATCCACTGGGACGACACCGCCGAACTGCTGCGCCACCTCGCCGCGAGCGTCGAGCAACGCCGGTTGCGGCACGCGCGCAGCGCCTGACGCAATCGGTCGAAACAAAAAACCCGCCAGTCGGCGGGTTTTTGTTTTCTGTGGGAGCGATGCAAGCCTCGTAGGGCGGGTTAGCGCCGCAAGGCGCGTAACCCGCCGGTTCGTCGCGACCGCGGCGGGTTTCGCTGCGCTCCACCCGCCCTACGATGCAGGGCTTCAGTTCAGCGCGCTCGCCGGCACCACCGGAATCACCAC
>DASSVA010000440.1:0-5607 GCA_035706385.1 Solimonas sp.
TCGAACGTCTCGTTCTCGTTCCGCGGCAACAATTTCGTCCGCGAAGCGATCCACTCGGTGTTCCTCTATCACGCGATCCGCGCCGGCATGGACATGGGCATCGTCAACGCCGGCGTGCTGCCGGTCTACGAGGACATCGACGCCGAACTGCGGACGCGCATCGAGGACGTGATCCTCAACCGCCGGCCGGACGGCACCGAGCGTCTGCTGGAAATCGCCGAGCGCTTCCGCGCGAGCGCCGGCGAGAAGAAAGGTGGCGACGACCTCGCATGGCGCGACAAGCCGGTGCGCGAACGCATCACCTACGCGCTGGTGAAAGGCATCGACGCGTTCGCCGAAGCCGACGCCGAAGAACTGCGCGTGCAGCTCGCCGCCGACGGCAAGCGGCCGATCGAGGTGATCGAAGGCCCGCTGATGGAAGGCATGAACGTGGTCGGCGACCTGTTCGGCGCCGGCAAGATGTTCCTGCCGCAAGTCGTCAAATCGGCGCGCGTGATGAAAAAAGCGGTCGCGCACCTGATCCCGTTCATCGAAGCCGAAAAGAAGCCGGGCGATGCGCAACAGGCCAAAGGCAAGATCGTCATGGCGACGGTCAAGGGCGACGTGCATGACATCGGCAAGAACATCGTCGGTGTCGTGCTCCAGTGCAACAACTATGAGGTCGTCGATCTCGGCGTGATGGTGCCGCCGCAGAAGATTCTCGACGCCGCGCGCGAACACAAGGCCGATGTCATCGGCCTGTCCGGCCTGATCACGCCGTCGCTCGACGAGATGGTGACGCTCGCGAAGGAAATGGAGCGCCAGGGGTTCGAGCTGCCGCTGCTGATCGGCGGCGCGACGACCTCGCGCGCGCATACCGCGGTGAAGATCGATCGCGCGTATCACGGTCCGGTGATCTGGGTGAAGGACGCGTCGCGCTCGGTGCCGGTCGTCGCCGGCCTGCTGTCGGCCGAGCAGAAGCCGGCGCTGCTCGCGAGCACCAGGAAGGATTACGACGAGATCCGCGAGCGGCACGCCAACAAGGATCGCCAGGAAAAATTCGTCACGCTCGCCGAGGCGCGCGCCAACCGCACGCCGATCGACTGGGCCGGCTATCAGCCGCCGCGGCCGCGCCTGCTGTTGCAACAGGCGCGCGACGTCTGCGGCGGCGCGGACTGCGATCACCGGCATCATGTCGCGACGCAATTCGTGAAGACGCTGCGCGATTACCCGCTCGCCGAGCTGCGCGAATACATCGACTGGCAACCGTATTTCATCGCCTGGGAAATGAAAGGCCGGTTCCCGGACCTGCTCAACAATCCGGCGACCTCGGAAGCGGCGCGCAAGCTGTGGGACGACACGCAGGCGATCCTCGATCGCGTCGTCGCCGAAAAGTGGCTGACCGCGAACGCCGTGTTCGGCCTGTTCCCGGCGCGCCAGGTCGACGACGACGACATCGCCGTCTACAGCGACGAAAGCTACGCGCACGAGATCGCGCGCCTGCACGGCATCCGCCAGCAGAGCGAGCATCGTCCGGGCGTGCCGCATCGCTGCCTCGCCGATTTCGTCGCGCCGGCGGCGAGCGGCCTGCACGATTACGTCGGCGCGTTCGCGGTCACCGCCGGCATCGGCGCCAGCGAACGGATCGCGGCGTTCCGCAAGGCCAACGACGACTACAGCGCGATCATTCTCGAAGCGATCGCCGACCGTCTCGCCGAGGCGTTCGCCGAGCGCCTGCACCAGCGCGTCCGCAAGGAATTCTGGGGCTACGCGGCCGACGAGCATTTCAGCAACGACGAGCTGATCGCCGAGAAATACATCGGCAGCGGCGGCGGCATCCGTCCGGCGCCCGGCTATCCGGCGTGCCCCGAGCACACCGAGAAGCAGACGCTGTGGCAACTGCTCGACGTCGAAAACAACGCCGGCATCTCGCTGACCGACAGCATGGCGATGTGGCCCGGCGCCGCGGTATCCGGCTGGTACTTCTCGCATCCGCAATCGCAGTATTTCGTCGCCGGCCGCATCAACAAGGATCAGGTCGCCGATTACGCGAAGCGCAAGAACTGGACGCTCGCGCAGGCCGAGAAATGGCTGGCGTCGAATCTCGGCTACGAACCGGAGGACTGACGGCAGGCGCTGTAGTGCATGGCGCCGCGCTTCGTTATGCTCGGCGCCGCACTTGTTCACGGACGGATCGATGATCGCGACCTTGCGGGGATGCAACGGAGCCGGCGCATGAAGCTCGCCGCCGGAATGCCGAACGAGCCGCCCGACTGGTGGAAACGCTGGCGCCCGCTGCGCTGGCTGGCCGCGCTGATCGCGGTGCTGCTGATCGGCCGCATCGTCGGACCGCTGCTGCCGTCGTCGCCGCCGAAGGCCATCGACGCCACGCCGGCGGCGGCGAACCATGACGCTGCGCCGGCTGCCGCGCCCGCGGTCGCATCGGCGAGCGATACCGCGCCGGCTGCACCCGCTGCGACTGCCCCCGAAGCCCGCGAGCCGGCCGCGGCGGCGGCGCCGTTCGAGATCATCGAGGAGGCACCGATCACGTCGGCGGACGTGCTGTCCGCGTATACCGCGCGTGCGACGGACGCACAGCGTCTGATGTTCTTCGCGCCGTTTCGCAGCTACGCCGGCGTCGACGAGACCGAGGCGGCGCTGGAGAAGGCCGGTTACGGACCGCAGCGCGTGTCACGCCATGCGCGCGTTCCCGACGGCGTGCCGCCGAGCGATCTCGACATCCTGACCGTCAGGGATTACCGCCATCTCGACCAGCCCGGCACGCTCGAACTGCAGTTCTTCAACGACCGGCTCTATCAGGTCGAGTTCGAGCCGGACGACGCGGCCGCATACCGCACGCAGTTCCGCCGCCAGTGGCCGCAGGTCGGCCACGAAAAAAGCGGACGTTCGGAAGTCGTCAGCGGCGCGCTGCGGATCGCCAGCAGCCTCGACCTGTCGGTCAGCGAGGTCGGCCGCGCGCTGCACACGCGGCCCTATGTGCTGTGGCAGGACCTGCGGCTGGTCCACCAGCGCGACGACTGGGATTACCAGTTCGCGAAAGCCGCCGCTCGTTAGCGAAAGCCGTTGGAGTTCCTGACGCGCGCAGCGCTTGTGAAGCAAGCGTAGCGAGCGAAGGCAGTTTGCGCGCCGCCGGAGCGGAGCAAGCGCAGCGTACTGGAGCACGTGAGCATTGCGGCGAATCGGCACGAAGCCGATTCGGACCTCGGCGCAGCCGAGGCCAGAAGGGCGAGGCACAGGACGTGTCGA
This sequence comes from Solimonas sp., assembly GCA_035706385.1. Taxonomy (GTDB): domain Bacteria; phylum Pseudomonadota; class Gammaproteobacteria; order Nevskiales; family Nevskiaceae; genus Solimonas. The sequence continues at coordinate 3,247 of DASSVA010000440.1, forward strand.
GTCAACACCGCCGGCGCGCAAAATGCCGAGCGCAGCAGCTTGCTTCGCAAGCGCTCAGTGATGGTGGCCGCCGGCGCCGTGCACGTGGCCGTGCGCCATTTCCTCGGCGGTCGCGGCGCGCACGTCGGTCACTTCGACGTCGAAGTTGAGGTCTTCGCCGGCCAGCGGATGATTGCCGTCGACCGTCACCATGTCGCCGGCGACGCGCGTGACGCGGACGTGCATCGGACCCTGCGGACCCTGCGCCTGGAAGCTCATGCCCGGCTCGATGTCCTTGACGCCCTGGAACGCGCGCCGCGGCACCTGCTGGATCAGCGCGTCGTTACGTTCGCCATAACCTTCGGCCGGCGCGACGTGGACGTTCAGCTTGTCGCCGGTCTTCTTGCCGGCGAGCGCCTTCTCGAGCCCGGGGATGATGTTGCCGCCGCCGTGCAGATAGGCGAGCGGATCATTGCCCTGCGAGCTGTCGAGGATTTCGCCTTTCGAGTTGGTCAGGGTGTAGTGGATCGAAACGACGCGTTGATCTGCGATTTCCATGAGAATTCGGGGAGCTGCGAAATGAGCGACACATGGTAACAGACGGCGTTTTGCCGTCGGCCGCGGCGCCGCCGCCGAACGGGCCGATGTTGCCGATCGCGTCGTTTCTGACTGAAGATTCGCTCATGGCGGACCCGTACGCATCGCGCATGCGGCGTCCCGCTGCGCGGGGGCGCAGTGGCCGGGATCGCGAAAGAACGGTCCGGACACGAGGATCGGCAGTGTTGGGGGACGGGAAGATGGCAAGGGTTGCGAATCGCGGCGATATCGCCGCCGGCATGTCGGTGATGTTGATGCTCAGCGTCCTGCTGAGCTGGATTCCGGGGCTCGGCACGCTGGTCGCCGGCATCGTCGGCGGCAAGCTCGTCAGCGGCTTCGGCGCGGCGTTCGTCACGGCGTTGCTGCCGGGCGCGGTGATCGGCGTGCTGCTGTTCTTTCTCGCGACGCTGTTCACCGGCCTGCCGCTGATCGGCGTCGTCGCCGGCATGGGCGGACTGGCGCTGGCCGGCACACAGGTCGCGGCGCTGCTGCTCGGCGCCGTCATCGGCGGGCTGCTGGCGAGCTGAGCCGCTTGCGCCGGCCGCGCGCGTGAACGGTTCGCGCGACACGGCCGGCGGGCGGAGGTCACGATGCGTCGTCTGTTGCTGATCGGCGGTATCGCATTGTTGCTGGCTGCCGCGCTGCTGTTGCCGCTGACGCAGCTGCCGGCGCCGGCATCGCCCGCAGCGGCCGTTCACATCGCGGTCGACGCGACGGCGGCGGCCGCGCATCTCGCTGCGGCGGTGCGCATCGCCACCGTGTCGCCGACCGCGGACGCGCCTAACGATGCCGCGTTCACCGCCTTCGCGGCGCTGCTGCGCGCGCAGTATCCGCGCACGCACGCGACGTTGACGGTCGAAACCGTCGGCGCGCATGGCCTGCTGTATCGCTGGGCCGGCAGCGATCCGCAGCTGCCGCCGGTGCTGCTGCTCGCGCACCAGGATGTCGTGCCGGTCGAAGCCGCGGCGCTGCGCCGCTGGCGGCATCCGCCGTTTTCCGGCGACATCAGCGACGGCTATGTCTGGGGTCGCGGCACGCTCGACGACAAGGGCAACCTGATCGCGCAGCTCGAAGCGGTCGAAGCGCTGCTTGCGGCCGGCCACGTGCCGCGCCGCACGCTGTATTTCGCCTACGGTGACGACGAGGAGGTCGGCGGTCACGACGGCGCGCGCGCGATCGCCGCGCTGTTGAAGCAGCGCGGCGTGCATGCCGCGTTCGGCATCGACGAAGGCGGTGCGATCACGCAGGGACTGATCGCCGGCGTGCAGGCGCCGGTGGCGTCGATCATGACCGCCGAGAAAGGCTACGTTTCGTTCGAGCTGCGCGCCGAAGCGGCGGGCGGCCATTCGTCGATGCCGCCGAAGTACACCGCGATCGGCCGGCTGGCGCGCGCGATCACGCGTCTCGAAAGCCAGCCGATGCCGGCGCGTCTGACGCCGCCGGTCAGCGGCATGCTCGAAGCGCTGGCGCCGTCGCTGCCGTTCGTGCAGCGCCTGGCGATCGCCGACCGCTGGCTGTTCGCGACTGTGCTGCTGCATCAGCTCGCGCAGAAGCCGGTCACCAATGCGCTGGTACGCACGACCACCGCGCCGACGATGTTCAACGCCGGCGTCAAGGACAACGTGCTGCCCGGCGAGGCGCGCGCCGTCGTCAATTTCCGGCTGCTGCCCGGCGACACGGTCGCCGACGTCCGCGCGCACGTGATCCGCGCGATCGACGACGACGCGATCACGGTGCACGACGATCCGGCGCAGTCGCAGGAAGCGTCGCCGGCCGCCGATGCGC
>DASSVA010000441.1:0-13222 GCA_035706385.1 Solimonas sp.
TGCCGTAGTCGACGCGGCTGCCGTCTTCGGCGAAGCCTTCGCCGAAACTCGAGCCGCCGCAGCCGCCGTTCACGTAATTGCCGCAGCTCTGCAGCGTCGGGCCGAGCGCGGCGAAGCCGAGGTCGGCGATCGAGATCTGCAGCGGCAGGTTCGGGCGGTAGGCGACTTCACCCTGGATCGAGTAATCGCCGATCGAGGTGTTGAAGCTCAGGCCGAACAGGTGAATGTTCTCCGGGTATTCGAAGACGATGCGCGGATTGTCGAGTTCCGCCGAATCATCGAGCGGTGCGTTCGGATCGCCGCCGGAAATCAGCAGACCGTTCAGGGTCGTCAGAAGATCCGGGACGTTCAGCGCGCCGGTTTCCCGCAGCAGCGTCGGGTTGAGCAGATTCGACGTCAGCAACGGGATGCTGTCTTTGCCGAGCTGCGAGCGCGCGCCAGCGTCGGCCACCGCCGGGATGTTGCCGCACGCCGCGAAGAAGCTGGTCGTGTTCTTCACGTTCGCGTTGTGGCTGCACGCCGTCGGCGCCGCGAAGAAGCTGATGTACGGCAGCTTCGAATGGTAGTTCATGAAGTACGCGCCGAACTCGGTGCCGCTGCCGAGGTTTTCCGCGTAATACTTCATCGCGATGCCGAACTGGCCCTGATTGCTCGCGTCCCAGTCGCGTTCGCGATACAGCGTGCCGGTGGTCGGCGTGATCAGCGTCAGCGGATTGTCGAGATAGCCCTTGCGCGAATTGGCGGTATCACCGTCGAACGCGCGCTCCGGATCGTCGGGCGCCGAGCCGAAGCTGAAGTTGACGCTGTGGCCGGCGTTGTTGGTGCCGAGGTCGTTGGTCGCGAAATAGCTGCCCGGCGGCGGCGCGTCGAGCGGTTCCCACTGGAACTGGTAGAACGCTTCGAGTGTGGCATTGGTGAACGGCTCGATGCTCGCGAACACCATGCCGACCGGCGTGAACACTTCCTCGACCTGCGTGCCGACGCGGTACAGGTTGTTGGCGTTGACCGGGTTGGCCTGGTTGATGCTGTTGATCGCCAGCAGCGTCGACTCGCCCCAGTTGACGGTCTGGCGGCCGATCTTGAACGTCAGGTCATGGTCTTCCCAGAACGGGATCGCCACGTGGCCGTAGATGTTGGCGTCGAGCAGCTGGAACGCAGTGCCGATCGAGCGCAGCGACGAACCGTCGTTGCGCTTGAGCTTCTCGCGCGCGCCGGGACCGTAGACGTGCGAGAAGTAACGATTCGAGATCGGATCGCCGGTGATGCCGACGCGGTCGACGTTTTCCGGCGTGATGATGTTCGGATGCGTTTCGTCGAAATCGTTGTTGACGAAATCGTAGTAGTACAGCCAGCGGCCGTAGAAGCCGAAGTCGCCCCAGTTCAGCGTCAGGTCCTGCGTGACCTTGGCGACCGCCTGCGTGAGATCGTGCTTGTCGTAATTGAGATCGCCGTCGTCACCGCGCATCGCGTAGGCGCCGGGCAGGCGGCCGAGCTGCACGGACGGGTAGACCTGGTCGCGGAACAGGCCCTGGCAGGTCTGGTAGGCGCCGCTGCAACCGGTCGGCGACATGTTGCCCTTGCCGATCAGGTTCTTCGACTGTGATTCCATGCGCATCGCCGCGCCGACACTCGCCGTCGTGTTCAGATGGCCGGTGACGTCGCCGTCGAACAGATCGAAGCCCAGTGCGAATACCGGCGTGCTCGCGCAAGCCAGCACGACGCCGGATGCACCGACCGCTGCCTTCCATGCCTTCATCTTTGTGTCTCCCCGATGTCCCAGATTCTGCGTGCATCGCGGCGACGTGGGATGTGCGCCGCGATTGATTCGCCGAAACTACCACGGACGCGGCGCAAAAAAAATGGCCTTGGAAGCCGCGTCTGCCGATCGCTGCGCGGCGCGCGTCAAAGTCCGTGCGCCGACAGAAAACCGCGGACCGTCGCCGCCGTCGCCTGCGGGTCTTCCTGCATGAAGCAATGGCCGCCGGTCTGGGTGCGGACGTCGATCGACGGCAGCAGCCGGCGCGCCTTGCGCGACGCCGGCGCGATGAACGGATAGGTGGTCGTGCCGTAGACGAACAGCACCGGACAGCGCAGCCGGCGCAGCGCGCGCCACGGGTACAGCGGATGATCGAAGATCGCCGCCTCCAGCCAGGTCGGACAGATCAGCGCGCGCTCGCCGTTCTCGTCGCGGGTCGCGTGCTCGATGAAGCAGTCGAACGCGTCGTCCTGCCAGCCGCGATAGATGCCGCGCTCGTGCAGGCGCGTCCACGCCTGCTCGCGCGTCGGCCAGCGGTCGCGCCGGCGCCGCGCGCCGCGCGCGATCGGATTGCGGCCGAGCGCGGCGAGCAGGCGCGAGCCGAGGAATATCGGCGTTGGCATCAGGATCGGATCGAGCAGGACCAGCGCCCGGAACAGCCCGGGGTTTTCGGCGGCGGCGCGCACCGTCAGCGCCGCACCGTAACTGTGACCGATGCCGACCAGCGCCTGTCCGCCCGGTCGCTGATCGGCGATCACCGGCGCGATCCGCCGCGCGATCGCCAGCGAGCCGGAGAAACGGTCCGGGCGGTCGCTGTCGCCATGCCCTTCGATGTCGTGGCAGAACAGGCCGTAATGCGGAAGCAGTTGTTTCAGCAACGGCCAGTAGACACCGCCGCAGAAACCGTTGCCGTGGACGAAGTGCAGGGTGGTCGCGGCGTGATCATGGCGGCGACCGCGCAGCGTCGGGCCGCCGCCGGCGGACGAAGCCCACGGCGCAGTCATCGCGCGATAAGACGAAGCGGTCGAGAGCATGGCGCTGCCGGCAAAGAACGCGAGACTAGCAAACGGGCCGGCCGTCGCGTGTGCGGCCGTGGCTGGGGAAATGCCCGAAGTGCCCCATATAGAGTCGGCATTTCGCTAACGGAGAATCGCGATGGCATCCGAAGTCCCGCCGCTGGAGCGCGAAGCCCGCGCGTTCATCCGCCACGAACTCGCCGACGGTGCGCCGGCGATCGTCACCAGCAATTTCCGTCCGTTCGCGGCGGTGATGCTGCATCTGATGACGCGCGAGCGCGCGGATATTCCGGTGGTGTGGATGGACAGCGGCTACAACACCGCCGAGACCTATCGCTACGCCGAGCAGTTGCGCGAACGCCTGTCGCTCGATCTGCGGGTCTATACGCCGCGGCGCACGCGGGCGCGGCGCGAGGCGCTCGAAGGCGCGCCGCCGACGCGCGACAGTCCGCGCTTCGACGCGTTCGTCCGCGAGATCAAGCTGGAGCCGTTCGATCGCGCGCTGGCCGCGCTCAAGCCGGTCCGCTGGTTCACCGGCGTGCGCGCGCAGGACAGCGCCGAGCGCGCGCAGATGAGCGCGGTGTCGCACGATGCGCGCGGCGTGCTGAAGATCGCGCCGCTGCTGGCGTGGACGTCGCGCGATCTGCATCAGTATCTGCAGCGCTACGACTTGCCGAACAACTGGGAGTATCACGATCCGAGCAAGCCGGTCGCCAGCGAGGAGTGCGGCCTGCATCTGACGCCGTAGCGCCGGCGGCGTTCAGGCGCGCAGGAAGTCCGCGATCGCGGCGGCGGTCGCCTGCGGCGCATCGAAATGCAGCATGTGCCCGGCGCCGGCGATCCGCATGTACCGGTGGTCGCGAAAGCAGGCCAGGCGTGCCTGTCGTTCGTCGGCGCTGATGATGGTGGCGCCGAACGAACGTTCGGCATCGACGAACAGCGTGGGCGCGCTGATCTGGCGCCAGATCGCCATCGATTCCTCGACGCGATACAAACCCGGCATGTTGAGGCGGTGACGCGGATCGGCGAGCAACCGGATGCGGCCCCTGCCGTCCTCGGCGCCCCAGCCGCGCGCGACGAACATCGCGCGCTGTTCGCTGAGTTGCGGATGCTGGACGCGAATGCGCTCGGCGAGCGCGGCGAACGAGGCGTAGGTCTTCGCGCGCATCGGCATGCGCAGTTGCGCGAGCCAGCGGCGGTAACGCGCGACCGCCTGTTCGGGCCGCGTGTCGGGACTGAACAGGCCGTCGAGAAGAACCAGCTTCGACACGCGCTCCGGACACAGGCCCGCGTACAGGCTGGCGACCTGCGCGCCCATGCTGTGGCCGGCGAGCCAGATCGCCGCGTCGTTGCCGGCGTAGTGACGGACCAGCGCATCGAGATCGGCGACGTAGTCGGCGAACCAGTAACCGTCGGCGGGCCATTCGGTATAGCCGAGACCGCGCCAGTCCGGCGCGACGATCTGGCAGATGTCGAGCAGCCCCTGCGCGAGATCCTCGAACGTCGCCGACGCGTCGAGAAAACCGTGGCCGAGTACCAGCATCGGCTTGCGGCGATCGCCCCAGCGACGGACGTGATAGCGCAGTCCGCGGACGCGGACGAACTCGGAGCGGCTGGTCGACACGGGCGGGGCGGGCATCGGCGGGGCGCTCAGTATAGAAGCCGCGCCGTCACCCGCGGCGTCACGCGACGGGAATCGAACTCGTGAACGCGGCCGGCGACAGCGGATAGCTGAGCGAGGTCATCGGCGTGACGTACGACTTGGCGATCTTCCACGCGCCGTCTTCGATGACATACGTGTCGCGATATTCCATCGACACCTGCGTGACGGTCTTGTCCTTGTTGTTGACCTGCATGAACCACAGTGTCCATTCGCCGGTCGCGGTCCGCTCGTCGACGAACGTGATCGACGGATGCTTGCCGTGATGGACGTCATGGACCAGCCAGTTTTCGCCTTCCCTGGCGAGCGCGATCTGCGAGAAGACCTGCACCAGCGGCTCGCGGTCGCTGAATTTGCCGACGACGCCGTAATCGATGTCGGCGCCGTGTTTGACGAAGCAGTCGCGGAACGTCTCGGGGTCCTTGCGATCGCAGGCGCGCCAGTAGCGGTATTTCAGCTGCTCGATCTCGTTGATCGCTTCCAGCCGTGCGACACGGCGCAGCAGATCGGCGTGGGGATCGCTCATGAACGGATGCTCCAGGGTTCGATTTCCATCCGACCTTAATGATCGAAGCCGCGGCCGGCCAAGTCCGAACGGACGAATGCTGAGCCGGCTATGTAAATTAGTTTTTCTAAACAAAAGCCGGAGAAAAGATCAATTGTTGCGACGCAACAAATCGGCTTTAATACGCATGTCGCAGCGCAACAGTCTCTACGGACGGCCCTGCAAACGATCTCCTCCAGATCCCCACATGGGATCTCTTGAGGCCACCCTCCCCGGTGGCCTTTTTTTTGTCCGCCGTTCGGCGGTGAGCTTCGCCGATCAGTCGAACACGATCACCTGCCGCACCGCTTCGCCGCGCGCCAGCCGGTCGAACGCGAGGTTGATCCCGTCGAGTTTCAGGCGATGCGTCAGCAGCCGCTCGACTGGCAGCTTGCCGGCGCGGTGCAGGGCGATGAAGCGCGGCAGATCGCGCGCCGGCACCGCCGAGCCCATGTACGAGCCTTTGACCGTGCGCTCCTCGGCGACGAGGCTGACCGCCGGCACGCTGAACATGCGGTCCGGATGCGGCAGGCCGGCAGTGATCGTCGTGCCGCCGCGGCGCGTCGCCGCATAGGCGGCGGCGAGTGCCCGTTCCGAACCGGCCGATTCGATCGTGTACTGCGCACCGCCGCCGGTCGCGGCGCGGATCTGCGCGGTCGCGTCGGCATCGGTCGCGAGCACGGTATGCGTGGCGCCGAGCTGCCGCGCGAGTTCCAGTTTGGCCGGCAGTACGTCGACGGCGACCAGCGGATGGGCGCCGGCCGCGGCCGCGCCGAGCAGCGCGGCGAGGCCGACGCCGCCGAGGCCGAAGATCGCGACGCTGTCGCCGGGCGCGACGCGCGCGGTGTTGACGATCGCGCCGACGCCGGTCAGTACCGCGCAGCCGAACAGCGCGGCGATCGTCCAGTCGAGCGGCATCCCGTCGCTCGACGGTTCGATGCGCACCGCCGAGCGCGCCGAGACGACGGTGGCTTCCGCGAACGCCGAGACGCCGAGGTGGTGATGCAGTTGCGGCGTATCGTCGTGCCAGCGGCGCGCGCCGGACAGCAGCGTGCCGGCGGTATTCGCGCGCGCGCCGGGTTCGCACAGCGCCGCGCGGCCCTCGGCGCAATACGCGCAGTGGCCGCACGCGGGAACGAACGCGAACACGACCTGATCGCCGACCTTGAAGTCATGCACATCGCTGCCGACTTCCAGCACTTCGCCGGCGGCCTCATGGCCGAGCACCATCGGCATCACGCGCGGCCGCGAGCCGTCGATCACCGACAGGTCCGAGTGGCAGAGTCCGGCGGCGCGTACCTTGACCAGCAGTTCGCCGGCGCCGGGCGGATCGAGCGTGACGGTTTCGATCGACAGCGGCCGCGAATCGGCGAACGGCGCCGGACGGCCCATATCGCGCAGGACGGCGGCGCGGACTTTCATGCGGACACCTCGTTGACGGCGATGGCTTCGAGCGCGCTGCGCAGCGCGTCGCCGAGCGGCGCCGGCCGGCGCGTTTCGCGGTCGACGAACACGTGCACGAACCAGCCTTCGGCCGCAGCGGTCTCGCTGCCTTCGCGGAACAGGCCGATCTCGTAACGGACGCTGGAACGGCCGAGACGGGCGACGCGCAAGCCGGCGTCGACCGTGTCCGGAAACGCCAGCGAATCGGCGAAGCGGCAGTGCGATTCGACGCAAAGGCCGATTTGCGCGCCGCGATGGATGTCGAGGCCGCCGTGCCGGATCAGGTAGCGGTTGATGACGGTGTCGAAGTAACTGTAGTACTCGACGTTATTGACGTGGCCGTAGACGTCGTTGTCCTTCCATCGGGTGTCGATGCGCGTGAAATGCGGGAAGCGCATGCGCGTCGTCGGCGCGGCATCGGTGCTGCTCAAGCGGTTCTCCTGATGATCATTTTTCGCACGGTGCCGCAGCGGTTCTGCGGCGTCTCGTCAGCGCGGCCCGGATTCACGGTAGCGGCCGGGCGGCATTCCCGTCCAGCGCTTGAAAGCGCGCTGGAACGAGCTCTGTTCGGAAAAGCCGAGAAGAAAGGCGATTTCCGGCAAGCTCAGCCGGCGGTCGTCGACATGACGCAGCGCCAGGCGGCGACGGACGTCGTCGACCAGATCCTTGTAATTGCTGTGGACCGACGCAAGGCGCCGCTGCAAGGTGCGCGGGCTGATCTGCAATTGTGCGGCAACGCGTTCGATCGCCGGCATGCCGTCCGCCAGTTGTTGCGCGATCGCGGCGCGGATCTCCCGGGTGATTTCCGATTCTCCCTGAACGTGCTGCGCGAGCAGGGTCTCGGCGTGGCGGTCCATGACGCGACGCATGTCCGGGTTCTTGTCGCGCAGCGGCAGATCGAGAAGATCCTCCGAGAACACGACGGCGGTACAGGGCTGACCGAAACGGAGCGTGCAGCGGAACAGCCTCTCATGCTCGTCGAGCACATCGGGCGCGGGATGCTCGAACCATACTTCGAGCGGATCGCGCCACGGCGCCCCGAGAATCCAGCGCGCGAAAGCGACCCAGCTCGCGACGTGCTCCTCGGCGATATGGCGTGAGCTGCGGCTCATTTCCGCGAGCCAGCGCAATTCGCAGCGATCTGCGCTTCGCAGCAATTCCGAGCGACCCGACTTGCCGACGAGATCCTGATAACGCAGTTGCCGCGACAGCGATTCGCCGAGCGTTTCACAGCTCATCATCACGTAGCCAAGCACGCCGTACTTGCCGGGCCGGATCTGTTCGCCGACATGCAGGCCGAGTTGCGCGTCGCCGGTGAGATGTTCGGCCTGCTGCCACAGCTGCAGATAGCGCGCGGCGGGAATCGTGCGGTCCGGCTCGTCGAGCGCGCGCTCGTCGAGTCCGACGCTGACCAGCAGCGGCGCGGTATCGAGTCCGCGTTCCCGCAAATAATCGATCAGACTGCGAAGATAGGCCACGAACACGACCTCGCCGCGCGCGGCCGCTGCGCTGGCGTCCGCGGACAATGACGTGGTGTGTGGGGTCAATACGCCTCCTGCTGGACGATGCACCATGACGGCATGGAACATCTCGTGATCTATGCCATCCCGGCCTTTCTGGCGCTCGTCGCGCTGGAGGCCGCGTGGTTGATACGGCGCGGAAAAGCCTACGATGGCCGCGATGCCTTTGCCAGTCTCGCGATGGGCGTCGGCAATGTTTTCGTGAGCGCGGCCTGCAAGCTCGGCTGGCTGCTGGTGTTCGCCGCGCTCTACCGGCATCGGCTCTGGGACGTCGACATGAGCCGGCCGTGGATGTGGGGCGTGCTGCTGCTGGCGCACGACTTTCTGTTCTACTGCTATCACCGCTTCAGCCACCGCGTGCGGCTGGGTTGGGCCGCACACGTCAATCATCATTCGAGCCGCTCGTTCAACCTGACGACGGCGCTGCGACAGTCCTGGACCACGCCGCTGTACAGCTACGGCTTTTTCATGCCGCTCGCGGTGATCGGCTTTCCGCCGGTTGCCGTGCTGACCGCCAGTGCGATCAGTCTGCTTTATCAGTTCTGGATTCACACCGAGACCATCGGCCGTCTCGGCCCGCTGGAATGGGTGATGAACACGCCGTCGCATCATCGCGTCCATCATGGCGCGAATCCGCAGTACATCGATCGCAATTACGGCGGCATCTTCATCATCTGGGATCGCCTCTGCGGCACGTTCGAGCCGGAGCGCGAGCCCGTGCGTTACGGCTTGACGCACGACATCGACAGTTACAACCCGCTGCATATCGCGTTCCATGACTGGGCGGCGCTGTTTCGCGAAATGCGTGACGCGGCGAATCCCGGCGAGGCTCTGCGTCGACCGTTTCTGCCGCCGGGCTATCGCAGCCGGGCGCCGGATGCGACGCTTGCGACCGACGCGAAGTCGGCGTGATCGCCATGCAAGGGTCGACGATCGTGTCCGATGCGGTGCTCTGCGTCAGTTCGCTGACGGCCGCGTATCTGGCCCGCCGGCAGCTGCTTGCGGTCACCGGGTTCGCGTCGATGGCGGCCGCCGCTTTCCTCGGGTGTCTGAGGTACGGTCCGTTGCCCGGGTTGCAGCCGCTGCATCAGCAGCTGTCGTTTCTCGCCGCCGTGGTCGGCATGCCGCTGGTATTGGCCGGCTTCGTTCGTCTGTCGCCGCGCGCCGCCGTGATCGCGTCGATGACACTGGCCGCATTCACGGTGCTGGTGTGGGAACGGGCGCCGGCCCGCATTCTCGTGGCGACGCTGTGCCTGCTCGCCTGGCTGGTCGTGCTGCGCGTGCCGCAGCCGCCGCGCGCGCGCCGCGCGATCGCCGCGGCAATCGTCGCGAGCCTGGTCGCGGCGGCATTCGTGCAGACGGGTGCCGGACCGCATCACATCGACGGTCTGCACTGGAGTCTGGCCGTCGCCCAGCTGGCGTTCGGCATCGCATTCACGGCTCGCGCCGCATCGCGTCTCGATCCGCATATCGGAAAGTCATCGCCGGCACAGGCGAAGCAGGGGGAGATCACATGCGGGAGTACCACGGGCGCTGCGCCGCCTTCGTCCTGAGCGTCTGGCTCGCGCTGCCGGGCATGGCGCGCGCCGCCGACCTTCAGTTCGGCGATGTCTCGGCGCAGTTCGACACGCTGCTGACGGCGGGCGTCGCCGTGCGCGTGCAGTCGCGGGATCCGGGTCTGGTCAGCCGCGGCAACGGCGGCACCGGCCTGAGTTCGAATATCGACGACGGCAATCTGAATTACGACCGCGGCGACATCACGTACGCGCCGTTCCAGCTCAACGAGGACATCCATCTGAGCTGGCAGGATTACGGTGCGTTCGTGCGGCTGTACGGCTACTTCGATCCGGTCAACCAGGATTTCAGCGAAGCCGCGCTCGATGGTCGCCGTCGCCGCGGCGATGTCGTCGAAACCTATGCGGCCGACATGCGTCTGCTCGACGGATATGTCTACGGCAACTTCGATCTGGCCGGCCACCCGCTCAATCTTCGCGTCGGCAACCAGGTGCTGAGCTGGGGCGAAAGCACGTTCATCCAGTTCGGTCTCAACGCGGTCAACACCTACGATCTGCCCAAGCTTCGCTATCCCGGTTCGGAACTGAAGAACGTGTTCGTGCCGGTGCCGCTGGTGTATGCGCAGCTCGGGCTCACCGACGACGTGAGCCTCGAAGCGTTCTACCAGCTCGCCAACAAGAAAATCGTCATCGATCCGCAGGGCAGCCTCTTCGGCCAGGTCGACGGGCTTTCGATCGGCGGCGAATTCCTGATTCTCGAAAGCGCTTTCTTCAACCAGAACGATCTGCCGGACGGTTACAAGATTTTCCGCCGCCCGGATCACGACGCACGTCGCAGCGGCCAGTTCGGCATCGCATTGACGACCATCGTCCCGGACTGGAACAGCATGGAGTTCGGGTTCTACTTCATGAATCTGCATTCGAGCCTGCCGCTGACCAGCGGCTTCACGATCAGCGAATCGGACTGGGCGCAGTACAACGAACTCGGCGACACCGGTCTGCAGGATCCGACCGGGCTCAGCGGCGTGCTGCTGATACGCGGTCTGCTCGCTCCGCAGAGCCTCACGGCCGCGCAGATCGACAAGCTGCGCGGCATTCACGGCGTCGGCGGTTATCGACTCGAATATCCCGAGGACATCCAGATCACCGGGCTGAGCTTCAATACCGATACGCCGTTCGGGTTCGCGCTGCAGGGCGAATTCAGCTGGCGGCACCGTCAGCCGATCCAGATCGACGACTACGAGCTGGTCTATCACGGCCTCGCGCCGGTCAGCCAGCTGGCGGGGCCGGTCGGCGGCACCGCGTTCGCGCTGTTCTTCCCCGGCAATCAGCTCGGCGATGACGAGCCCGATTCGTATTTTCGCGGCTATCGCCGCAAGGACATGCTGCAATGGCAGCTGACGGGGACGTATCTCTGGGGTCCGGACAATCCGTTTGCCGCCGAGCAGTGGACCATACTCGTCGAAGTCGGCGCGACGCGGATTCTCGGCTTGCCGAAGAAATCGGAATTGCGTTTCGAGGGGCCCGGAACGTTCCAGAAAGGCGGCACCGACGGCGTTTCGGACGATTACTACTCCGATGATTTCGGCTGGGGCTATCGCATCCTGACGTTTCTGAGCTACGCCAATTTTCTCGGCAGCAGCTGGAATTTCACGCCGACGCTGACGTTCTTCCACGACGTGCACGGCACGCCGGCCGGCCCGGCGCGCTCGTTCATCGAGGACAGCATGCAGGCGCAGTTGGCGCTGCGCTTCGAATATCTCGGCCGCTGGGCGTTCGATCTCAGCTACACCAGCTATTTCGGGGTCGGCGACGACTATCGCCATACCAATCTGATTCACGATCGCGATTCCGCGGCGATCAGCGTCAAGTACGCGTTCTGAAGGAGCACCCATGAAGACTGCAAGCCTGCTGGCGCTGTCGTTGTTGCTGGCAATGCCGATCTCGCACGCCAAGGTTTCCGCCGAGCAGGCCGCGCGTCTCGGGCACGATCTGACGCCGATGGGGGCGGAGCGCGCCGGAAACGCCGACGGCAGCATTCCGGAATGGAAGGGTGGCCTGGCGCGGCAGGCAGTCGATGCCGGGAAGGGCTATCGCGATCCGTTCGCCGCCGATCGTCCGTTGTTCACGATCGACGCGAACAACTACCGCCAGTATCAGGCGCGGCTGACGCCGGGGCAGATCGAAACCTTCAAGCGTTACAAGAACTACACGATGAAGGTATTCCCGACCCGGCGCAGCGCCGCCTATCCGGCCGGCGTTTACGCCGCCCTGAAGAAAAATGCGCTGCGTGCCGAACTGATCGGCACGGATTCCCTGCGCGGCGCCGTCACCGGGCCGGCATTTCCGATTCCCCGCAACGGTGCCGAGGCGATATGGAATCACAAGACCAAATACATCGCGCCGGGGCTGGAGGGCTATTACAACGCGGCCGTGGTGACGCGCGGCGGTGATTTCGTCATCACGCGTGTGAAGCGTTATGCCAAGCTCAAATACAACCGCATCGGCATCGAGCCGGCCGATCTCGACGACAACATCTTTCTCTATTACCTGACCTACGTGCTGTCGCCGCCGCGTCTGGCCGGCAACATCGTGCTGGTGCACCAGACGATCGACCAGCTCAAGGAGCCGAACATGGCCTGGTCGTACAGTCCCGGTCAGCGGCGCGTGCGGCGTGCACCGGAGCTTGGCTACGACAACCCGACGCTCGCGACCGACTCGCTGGGCACTCATGACCAGGTCGACATTTTCAACGGCGCGCTGGACCGCTACGACTGGAAGCTGCTCGGCAAGCGGGAAATCTACATCCCTTACAACAGCTATCGGCTCGAAGCGCGGGGGCTGAAACCCGAGGACGTGATTCGCCCCGGGCATATCAACCAGGATCTCGCGCGTTACGAACTGCACCGCGTCTGGGTCGTCGATGCGACGGTGCGCCAGGGCATGCGTCATCTCTACAAGCGGCGCACGTTCTATCTCGACGAAGACAGCTGGTACATCGCTTACGTCGACTGCTACGACCAGCACGACGAACTGTGGCGAATCCAGGAAGGGCATCTGATGACGGCCTACGATCTGCCGGCCGTGGTCGCCGCCATCGAGCTCGGCTACGACTTCACGAACGGCCGCTACGTGGTTGCCGGACTCGACAATCTCGAAAAGCCGACCGATTACCGCTGGACGGCCGACGACGGATTTTTCACGCCGGCGGCGATGCGGCGGGGCGGGCTGCGCTGAGAAACAGGGTGTGCGCGCCGCGCCCGGCAGTGCCGCGGGCTCCGCGTAGCTGCCCGCTTGGGTAGTTTCCAGATCGTGCAGTATGGTCAAGAATCGCGATGACCAACGACGAGCGGCCTGCGAGCCGCGAAAAGAGGAGCTGCCGATGCTGATGGGCCAGATGATGGAGCAGCCGTTGCTGCTGTCGTCGCTGCTGCAACATGCCGAGCGTTATCACGGCGACACCGAGATCGTCTCGCGGACGATCGAGGGCGGTTTTCATCGTTATGGCTATGCCGACGCGGCGCGGCGCGCGCGGCGGATGGCGAACGCGCTGGCACGGCTCGGCATCGCGCGCGGCGAGCGCGCGGCGACACTGGCGTGGAACGGCTATCGCCATTTCGAGCTGTATTACGCGATCTCGGGCAGCGGCGCGGTGCTGCACACGGTCAATCCGCGGCTGTTCCCCGAACAGATCGCGTGGATCATCAACGATGCCGAAGATCGGGTGATGTTCTTCGACCTGACGTTCGCGCCGCTGGTCGAGAAGCTC
>DASSVA010000442.1:0-13462 GCA_035706385.1 Solimonas sp.
CGCGCGCTCGGGCAGCGTCTGCATCGCGATGCCGAACAGGCGCTGCGACGTCGCTGAATGCCAGTAGCCGAGCAGCGCGTCGCGGCCTTCGCTGCCGACCGGCGCCGGCGGTTCGGGCAGGCCGGCGTTCGCGAGCACGGCGTCGACGATCTTCAGCGCGGTCGCCGGCGCGGGGCCGTCCATGCGGTTGAAGATGACGATGACGTCGAGTTCGTGCGCCGGCACGGTCAGCATCTGGCAGGTGCAGCCGAGCACCGCGCCGGCGTGGTGGATGATCTCGACGCCGCGATACGTTTCGCGCGTCAGGCCCAGGCCGTAATCGCCGCTCGCGCCGCTGCTGTAGCGCGCGCGTTCCAGCATCTGCCGCCAGGTCTGCGCGCTGCCGACTTTCTTGTCGCCGCGCAGATGCGCGAGCCAGCGCAGCATGTCGTCGATCGTCGACACCATGCCGCCGGAGCCGAGCAGTTCCTCGACCGGATAGATGCCGCGGCGCCAGCCGCCGTCGGCCTGCGGCTGATGGAACGTCGCGATGTTCGGCACGATCGTCATGTCGCTTTCCAGCAGCATCGTGTCGTGCAGCGCCAGCGGCGCGAAGATGCGTTCGCGCAGGAACTCGGCGAACGGCAGACCGCCGATCCGCTCGACGACCAGCGACAGCAGGTGATAACCGTTGTTGCAGTAGATCATCCGCTCGCCGGGCGCGAAGTTCTCGCTCGTGAAGCGCCGGCTCAGTTCGAGGCAGGTGCCGGCCGGCATCAGGCTCAGGTAACGGCCGACCAGCAGCACGCCCGGCAGATCGTAGGGATCGCGCAGGCCGCCGCTGTGCTGCATCAGCTGGCGCAGCGTCGGCGTGCCGGCGATGCCGCTCAGTTCCGGCAGATACGTGCGCAGCGGCGCGTCGACGTCGAGCTTGCCGTCCTCGGCGAGCAGCAGCGCGGCGAGCGACGCGAAATGCTTGCTCGTCGAACCGATCCGCATCCGCGTGCGCGGCGTGTTCGCGGTGCCGTGCTCGATGCTCGCGAGGCCGAAGCCGCGCCGGTAGATCGGCACGCCGCGGTGCGCGACGCCGACGATCGCGCCGGGCGCGTCGCTGCGGTTCCAGCGCTGGAACAGGGTATCGAGCGCGGCGATCGCGTCGGCGTCTTCGGAAGGATTCGCGGTGGTCATCGCCGCAATGTCGCAAGGCCGCCGCGTATCGGCCATCGGGGAAAACACCGGATCGCCCGCCGCCACCGTGCCGGCGCACGCGAACGCCGGCGCTGCCGACCCGGTTTCCGGCACTTTCACGGATGTGGGGCGGTGGCGCCGGCTGCTCTACTGCGACGGTCGAAGAAATCCATCGCCGAGGCCGAACTTGAACCTGCTCGCGTCCGCTGCTCCCGCTTCCCCGGCCACCGCGCCGTTCGCCACGACGGTCGTGCTGCGCAAGCCGTATCTGCTGTTTCTCGGCGAGGCCACGCATTTTTCGCAGGCCAAGACCGCGTTCGGCCTGCACGACTGGGCGCCCGAGGCGTGCATGGGCCAATGGCGGCTGCCGGATTGCGCGGTGACGCTCGGCCTGCCGGACCTCGATCCGGCGCAGGCCGCCGCCGGCGGCGCCGGCTCGCTGCTGATCGGCATCGCGCCGGTCGGCGGACGCGTCGCCGAGAGCTGGATCCCGTGCCTGTTCGCCGGCGTCGAAGCGGGCCTCGACATCATCAGCGGCATGCACGGCACGCTCGCCGACATTCCCGGTCTCGCCGACGCGGCGAATGCGCGCGGCGTGCGGCTCGTCGACGTGCGGCAGCCGCCGGCGAACCTGCCGACCGGCACCGGCCGCAAGCGCAGCGGCAAGCGGCTGCTGACGGTCGGCACCGACTGCGCGCTCGGCAAGAAATACACGGCGCTCGCGCTGACGCGCGCCTTGCGCGCGCGCGGCGTCGATGCCGATTTCCGCGCGAGCGGCCAGACCGGCATCCTGATCGCCGGCAGCGGCATCCCGATGGATTCGGTCGTCGCCGATTTCACCGCCGGCGCCGCCGAATGCCTGTCGCCGGACGCGGCGGCCGATCACTGGGACGTCGTCGAAGGGCAGGGCTCGCTGTTCCATCCGGCGTACGCCGGCGTGACGCTCGGTCTCGTGCACGGTTCGCAGCCGGACGCGATGGTGCTGTGCCACGACCCGCATCGCACGCATATCTTCGCCGCGCCGAGTTTTCCGACGCCGCCGCTGAAAGTCGCGATCGAGCAGTACCTGCAGGCGGCGCGGCTGACCAATCCGCACGCGCGCATGGTCGGCATCAGTTTCAACACCTCGGCGCTGAACGACGCCGAGCGCGCGCACCTGTTCACCGAAGCCGAGAAGGAACTGCGGCTGCCGTGCTTCGATCCGCTGAAGACTTCGCTCGACGCGGTCATCGACCGGCTGCTCGCATGACGCGCGAACTGAAGGCTTGCGCGAAGTCGTGGCCGATGATCGAGCCGTTCGTCATCGCGCGCGGCACGCAGACGACCGCCGACGTCGTCGTCGTCGAAATCGGCGACGGCGCGTTCACCGGTCGCGGCGAAGCGGCCGGTGTCACGTATGCCGGCGAGACGCCGGAAACGATGCTGCGCGATATCGACAGCGCGCGCGCGGCGATCGAGGACGGCGCCGACCGCGACGCGCTGCTTGGCCTGATGGCGCCCGGCGGCGCGCGCTGCGCGGTCGACGCGGCGCTCTGGGATCTCGAAGCCAAGCAGAGCGGCACGCGTGCCTGGCAGCGCGCCGGCGTCGCGCGCGGCGAGGCGATCACCAGCGCGATCACGATCGGTATCCGCGATCTCGCCGGCTACGAAAAAGCCGCGCTTGCGCTCGCCGAGCGGCCGTGGATCAAGATCAAGGTCGCACGCAACGATCCGCTCGGCGCCGTGCACGCCGTGCGCCGCGCGGCGCCGGACGCGAAGCTGATCGTCGATGCGAATCAGGCGTGGACGGTCGACGATCTGAAACAGCTCGCGCCGGAACTCGTCGCGCTCGGCGTCGACCTGCTCGAACAGCCGGTCAAGGTCGGTCACGACGACGGACTGCGGGACTATCGCTGCCCGATTCCGGTCTGCGCCGACGAGTCGGTCAACACCGCCGCCGACCTGCCGGGTCTCGTCGGCCGCTATGCGTTCATCAACATCAAGCTCGAAAAGGCCGGCGGCCTGACCGCGGGCCTGCAGCTCGCGCGCGCCGCGCAGGCGCAGGGCTTCCGCCTGATGAGCGGCTGCATGTGCGGCGGCTCGCTGGCGATGGCGCCGATGATGGTGCTCGGCCAGCTCTGCGAGATCAACGACCTCGACGGTCCGCTGCTGCAGTCCGACGACTGGCCCGGCGGCATCGTCTACACGCGCGGCGTGATGTCGCCGCCGTGGCCGGCGTTCTGGGGTTGAGCGTCGACGGAAAAGCTTTTAACCGCAGATTCCGCAGATGACGCAGATTAAAGAAGCGCTGAACGAATCCGAAATCCGTCATTGCGAGGAGCCACAGGCGACGAAGCAATCCAGCAGCACTCTACGCAAACGGTGCTGCTGGATCGCCGCCGCCGCTGCGCGGCTTCGCGATGACGGGATTTTCAAGGATTCTTAATCTGCGTCATCTGCGGAATCTGCGGTTAAATCTTTTTTTGCGACTCAACGCCCCACGTACGCGATCGCGTCGATCTCGACTTTCGCGCCGGGAATCAGCAGGCCGCTGACGACGGTCGAGCGCGCCGGCGGGCGCTTCGGGAAGCAGTCGCGGTAGGCGGCGTTGAACGCGGTGAAGTCGGCCTTGTCGGTGATCCAGACGTTCGCCTTGACGACCGCGTCGAGATCGCGGCCGGCGAGTTGCAGCACGGCGCGGATGCGGGCGATCGCCTGCAGCGTCTGCGCGCCGATGTCGTCGCCGACGACGTTGCCGCTGTCGTCGATGCCGAGCTGGCCCGAGACGAAGATGAAATCGCCGGCGCGGATCGCCGGCGTCAGCGGAATGACGAGGCCGTTGGCGAGTGCGCGCGGCTGGCCGATCGCTTCGATCATGTTTCTGTGCTCCGAACGATGAAAATTAAAGACGCCGTTTCGCGAAGCGGCCGTCGTTGAGAATCACGGACAGGTGCGCGCCGTCGGCGGCGAGCAGGTTGAGGTCGCGCAGCGGATTGCCGTCGACGACCAGCAGGTCGGCGAACGCGCCGGGCGCGACGACGCCGAGCCGGCCTTGCAGGCCGAGGATTTCGGCGTTGACCGCGGTCGCCGAATGCAGGATGTCGAACGCGGCTAGCGCTTCGCGGCGCAACGTGAATTCGCTGCATTGCCGCGTATGCGTCTGGCCGAGCAGATCGGTGCCGAAGCCCATCTTCACGCCGGCTTTCTTCATCACCGCAAGCCCATTGATCGCGGCGTCGGCGACCTGCAGCAGTTTCTCGTATGACGCGGCGCCGAGGCCGAGCTCGCGGCCGATGTCCTTCAACGCGAAGATCGTCGCCATCGTCGGCACGACATACGCGCCGCATTCGACGACGATGCGCGCGGTGTCGTCGTCGATCAGCGTGCCGTGCTCGATGCTGCGCACGCCGAGCTCGGCGCAGCGGCGGATCGCCTCGGCCGGATGGCAGTGCGCGGCGACGTACGCGCCGTGGCGCCGGCATTCCTCGACGATCGTGCGGATCTCGGCATCGGAATACTGGCAGCGGTCGAGCGGATCGGTCGGCGAGACGACGCCGCCGGACGCCATGATCTTGATGTGGTGCGCGCCCTTGCGCAGTTCCTCGCGCGTCGCCTTGATGCATTCGTCGACGCCGTCGGCGGTCACCGAGAACGAGTTGCGCAGCGAGCCGCAGGTGCAGAAGTCGCTGCCCTGATGCGCCGGCCGCATGTCGCCGTGGCCGCCGGTCTGCGTCAGGAACACGCCGCCGTAATAGAAGCGCGGGCCGTCGAGAAAGCCGTCGCGCAGCGCCATCGCCATGCCGTGATCGCCGCCGCCGACGTCGCGCACGGTCGTGAAGCCGCACGACAGGATGTGGCGGAGGAATTTCTGCGCGTACTGCGCGCGATACGTGATCGGCGGTTCCGGCGGCTGCACCTTCAGCGATTCGCCGTAGATGTGCACGTGGTTGTCGATCAGCCCCGGCATCAGCGTCCTGCCGCTGCAGTCGATGCGCTGCGCGCGGTCGTTGCGAATCGGCCGCTCAGAGACTTCGCGGATGTGCTGGCCTTCGACGAGCACGAACATGCCGTCCGGCGTGTCGGCGGACACGCCGTCGAACAGCGTGGCGTTCTCGAACAGAATCGTGTCCATCGGGCGCTCCGGTGCGTTCGACAAAGCGCCATCGTAGTGAGCCGCGCCGCTCGCCGGAAGCCGACGACGTGTCGCTCCGGTGCATTCCGGTGAATTCACCGTGGCCGCCGGACGACCGCGCTGCTGTACTGCCGGCTCATCCTCAAGACTCGACGTCGCCGCCGGAGTCCGACCATGCAGTCCGTCCTGTCCGCCGTGCCGTGCGCCGCACGCGCCGCTGATCGCGCTTCGCGCGCTTGCTATGCTCGCGGCATGACTTCGCTGCCCGCAACGACTGTGACGCCGGCCGAGCCGCAGCGCACGCTGATCGTCGATCTGCAGAGCGCGCTCGACCTCGAGAGCGTCTGGAAAGCCTGCCTGAAGCTGCTCGTCAACCGCCTTCCGCATCGTTCGTGCAGCTTGATGTTCAACATCGTCAACTACGAGCCGACCGACGCGCGCCATTACGTCTGGCAGCCGCGCAAGCCGGACTACGTTCCGGCGACGAGTCTGACGGTTTCCGGCCCGCATCTTGAGCGCCATCCGCAGATCAAGCTGTACACCTATTCGGAGATTCTGTCCGAGGATCCCGATGCCAGGCGGCGCGCGCTAGACCAGGAACCGGACCCGGAATGGGACGACTTCATCCATCTGGCGTTCTGGAACGACAACGGGCCCGAAGCCGTCTTCAGCATCCATTGTCCGCCGGGGCGCTTGCACATCACCGACGAGGAGCGGAGCTTCCTCGAACAGCTGCATCCGATGATCGAGGCCGCGTTGCGGCGCATTCGCGCGCTCGAAGGCGAGCATCTGCGGCGCGCCAGCTACGAGCATTTCATTCGACGGGTGCCGCTGTCGCTGATGTTCGTCAACGCCGCCGGCGAGACACTGTTCGTCAATACCGAAGCCGAGAAACAGTGCGGGCGCTGGAACCGTGGCCTGCGCGGCAGCGACGTGCAATGGCATCTGCCGGAGAACGTCGGCGCGATATTCGACGCGGCGCTGCGAGGTGCCGGCGATGACACCGAAATGCTGTCCGGCCGGCCGCTCACTGTGCGCCAGACGCATCCCGCGCTCGCGTCGCTGTCGGTCAAGATCGATTGCAACTGGCAGGTCGTCGGCGTGCAGATGATGCCGAATTACGTCCTGACCTTTCTCGACGAACTGGTGGCCGGCGACGAACTCGATGCGCCATCGCCGGCGGCGCTGCTGGCATTGCAGAAGCTGACGCCGGCCGAACGCCGCGTCGCGCAATTGGTCGCACGCGGCTTGCGCAACGACAAGATCGCCGAGCACCTGTCGCGTTCGCGGCGCACGGTCGAGTTCCAGCTCAATTCGATCTATCGAAAGCTCGACATCCGTTCGCGGACGGAGTTGGTGCGGGCGCTGAGCTGATCTGAACTTCTGCGATTGAAAGTGGATTCCCTCTCCCTCGTCGCGTAGCGATGGGGGAGAGGGGCAGGGTGAGGGGGTGTCTGCTCGCCGCGGGGCTCGATCTTGCGACCCCTCACCCCAACCCTCTCCCCTCGACGAGGGGAGAGGGAGTCGGTTTGTCAGTCGCCGCTCACGCCGCCCACGGATTCTCGACGCGCGGCCAGTAGTTGCCGTCGCGTTTCGTGAACGGCACGTTGCGGAAATCCTGCGCGGTCGAGCCGGGCGTCGCGACCCATTGCACGTCGCCGGCGATCGGCGAGAACGTCGCGTAGAAATGCTGCGACGATTTGACGACGACGACTTTCTTCCTGGCCAGCTCGATGCCGAGCCCTTCGAACGCGCCGGTCGCCAGCACCTGCGCGCGATGCGTGATCAGCGCGATGTCGATGCCGTTGCCGGTCTGCACCCAGACGCCGGTGCCGAGCGGATAGCGGGTGCCGAGACCGAACTGCGCATGGTCGTCGACGATCGCGCGCACGGTGACGCGCAGGTCGACCGGATCGCCGGACAGCGGTCCGCATTTGCCGCCGATGCGCAGATCGAGCGTCGCGCCGACGCCGGCGCTGCGACACAGCGCGACGGCGCCGAGATCCCAATAGCTGCCGATCGCGAAATCGCCGACGCCGGCGTCGAGCATCGCGCGCAGCAGCACGTTGCTGTCGCCCATCGCGCCGCCGCCGGGATTGTCGCCGGTGTCGGCGAGCACCAGCGGACCGCCGGCGAGCGGCTTGCTCATGCACGCCTTGGCGCGCGCGACGGCTTCGTCGACCGACAACAACGGCTGCGAGCTGCGATCGCGCAGCGCCCAGAATTCCTCACCGAGCCGGCGCGCGAGCGCGGCCGCCTTCGGCGCGTCGTTGTCGGTGATGACCCACAGCCGCGCGCCGACATCGGCGACGTCGCCGCGCGGAAAGCCGTGGCCGAGCGATACCGACAGCACGCCGTCCTTTCCTTCGAGCGCCTGCATGCGCGCGACGAACGATTTCATCGGCTCCTTGGTCGTGTGCCACATGCCGAGCATGCGGCAGTCGTGGACCTCGGTGACCGCGCGAATCTCGCCGGCGGCCTGGCGCATCGTCAGCGCGTACAGCTCGCGCAGGCGGTCGAGGCCGTCGATGTGCGGATATTCCTTGTAGCAGATGATGAAGTCGGCGCTGCGCCGCATCAGCTCGGTGAAATGGCAGTGCAGGTCGAGCTCCATGCCGATCGGCACGTCCGGGCCGACGATCTCGCGCACCGCGGCGCACAGATCGCCTTCGCAATCGTCGTAACCCTGCGCGACCATCGCGCCGTGCAGGATCAGCTGCACCGCGTCGACCGGCAGCGCCGCGCGCAGGTCGTCGAGAATCATCGCGCGGTATTCCTCGTAGACTGCGCGCAGCGTCGTGCCGGCCGGCTGCGCGAACGCGCTGATGCTCTCGACGACGGTGTGGCCGTCCTGCGCCGCGAGCTTGCGCAGCTCGGCGTGATAGACGCCGATGCCGTCGGCGCCGCGCGTGCCGCCGTCGCCGCGATAGAAACCGTTCGACTCGAAATCGATCTTGCTGGTCGGCACCGCGGTGAAGGTGTTGGTTTCGGTGGCGAGCGTCGCGGCGAAGATTTTCATGGTCGTTTCCTCATGCCGGATGCCGTTGCGGCGGTCCGGTCGTTGTCAGAATGCAATGTGCAGCGTTCAGGCCGGATCGGCCATCGGGGATTTCACCGGATCGCGGCCGCGCAGCCGCGCCGGCGCGAGCTCGTCGACGGCAATGCCGGCGTCGGCGAACGCGGCGGGCGGCGGGCGACGCAGCGCGAGCGCGGCGGCGAGCGTCGACAGCGCCGGCGCGGTCTGCACGCCGTAGCCGCCGACACCGGCGAGCCAGAAGAAATCGTCGCGATCGCGGTCGTAGCCGACGGCCGGCGAGCGGTCCGCCGCGAAGCTGCGCAGACCGGCCCACGCGCGTACGACGCGGCGGATCTGCAGTGTCGTCACCGTCTCGATGCGGTCGATGCCGATCGCGATGTCGAGTTCCTCCGGCTGCGCGTCGCACGGCGCGCACGCGGTTTCATCGCACGGCGACGCGAGAATCAGGCCGGCGTCGGGCTTGAAGTAATACGAGGCGTCGGCGGCGATCACCGCCGGCCACGCGCCGCTGTCGACGGCGTTCGAACAGTCGAGCAGCACGGCGGTGCGGCGCAGCGGCGTGATGGCGAGCGGCGCGACGTTCGCCATCCGCGCGACGTCGTCGGCCCAGGCGCCGGCGGCGTTGACCAGCACGCGCGCGCGGAATTCGCCTTGCGCGGTGACGAGGCACCAGCCGTCCGCTCGTTCGAGCGCGCGCACGGTGGCATTGCAGACCAGCGTCGCGCCGGCCGCTTTCGCGATTTTCAGGAAACCGAGATGCAGCGCATTGACGTCGATGTCGTGCGCGCTGGTGTCGAGCACGGCATGCGCCGCGGCTTCGGCGCGCAGCACCGGCACGCGTGCGCGCGCCTCGTCGCCGGTCATGCGGCGCGCGAGCGGTGCGCCGGCGATCTCGTCGATGATCTCGCGCTGCGCTTCGCTGCCGACGTACAGACGGCCGCGCGGTGTCAGCAGCGGATGCTCGGCGAAACCCGGCGGCGGCGCATGCAGGAAGTCGCGGCTCGCGCGCGACAGCGCCTGTACGTGCGCGTTGCCGTACAGGCTGGTGTAGAGCGCCGCCGAGCGGCCGGTGCTGTGATAGCCGGGCTGCGCTTCGCTTTCGAGCAGCAGCACGCGCGCGTCGGGCGCGATGCGCGCGGCGAACGCGGCGCCGGCAATGCCCGCGCCGATGATCGCGTAATCGTAAGTCGGCATCAGACGCGCGCGAAGCGCAGGTTCCAGGTGCGCTGCAGGCTGAAGAAGAAACCGCTGACCGCGCCGTTCTCGCGTTGCAGCGCGACCGTGCCCTGCACGCCGGGCGCGCCGAGCATCGCCGCGGTGCAGAGCAGGACATCGGCCGACAGCGGCGCGAGCTGGATGCGGTTCGGCTGGAAGCGCGAGCGCAGGTCGATGCAGAGCTGGCCATCGTCGAACGTGATCCACACCGGCGTGTCGAAATCCTGGAGCCGGTATTCGCCGACGAGGTCGGCGGCCAGCGCCTCGGCGCTCGGCGCGGTGTCGGGCAGGCGCGTGTACGTCTCGCGCCGGCCGCACAGTTCGAGTTCGATCTGCGCGACGGTCGACGAGCCTTGCGGCGGCGCATGACGGACCACGAGCGGGCCGGCGGTCGATTCGCCGCGCAGCGTGCCGGCGTCGTCCCACAGCAGGCCCTGCGGCGACGCGTCGATCGCGAACATCAATTTGCCGGGCAATTTGTCGGCATGAACGCGGATGCCGAACAGCCGCTTCGTGGCCGTCGAGTAATACTGGCCGGCCAGTGCTTCGCGCCCGGCGGCATCGGCGAATTGTTTCGCCGGGCCGAACGCGTCGGCGAGCAGCGCCTCGGCGATCTTCAGCGCGATCGCGGCCGGCTCGGCGTCGGAGCGGTTCGCCAGCACGATGATGTCGAGCGCGTGTTCCGGGAAGCTGAACAGCGCGCATCTGCTGCCGAACGTGGAACCGTCGTGCCACAGCATTTCGACGCCGCGATGAATCTGCCGCTTGATGCCGAAACCGTAAGTCGATTGCGCGCCGTCGGCGAAATCGACTGGACGCAGGATTTCATCCCAGCTCGCGCGGCTGCCGAGGCGGTGCGGCTCGCGCAGGTTCGCGGCCCAGCGCAGCATGTCGTCGACGGTCGAGACGATGCCGCCGCCGCCGACCAGTTCCTCGCACGGATAGATGCCGCGGCGGAAACGGCCGTCGGGCATGCGGATGTGCGAGGTCGCGACGCCCGGCGCGATGTCCATGTCGCTCGGCACCAGTTCGCTGTCGTTCATGCCGAGCGGCTCGAACAGCCGCTGCCGGAAACATTCCGCGAGCGTCAGCCCGGACACTTTCTCGATCACCCGCGACAGCAGCATGTAACCGTAATTGCTGTACGACCACGCTTCGCCCGGCGCGAAGTTGCCGTCGCTGAAGCGCGACGACCACGCATGCGTCAGCCCCGCCGGGATCAGCGGGAACAATCCTTCGGTGAGGAAGAACGCGACGCTCTCCAGCGCATCGCGAATGCCGCCGGTATGGTTCAGCAGCTGGCGCAGCGTCGGCGCGCCGTTCGGTCCGCCCAATTCGGGCAGGTAATGGCGGACCGGCTTATCGATGTCGAGCCTGCCGTCCTCGACCAGCAGCATCACGGCCAGGCCGGTGAACTGCTTGGTGACCGACGCGATGCGGATTCGCGTCGCCGGCGTGTTGGCGACCGCGAATTCGATGCTCGCCATGCCGGACGCCTGACGGTAGATCGTGCGACCTTCGCGCGCGACGGCGACGACGTAGCCGGGCACGTCGCTGCGCCGGCTCGGCTCCAGCAGTTGATCGAAAGCGGCAGCGGTTTCCGGGGCAAGCGTCGTCATGGGTTCATCGTCGATTCGTTTTCGCCCGACAGTAGAGCAGCGCGACGCGCCTGCCTACGGCCGTGGAATCACCGGATGTGCGGCCGTGCGCGGCGCGCGCCCGCAACGGCCATTCGCGGCGAGCCGCCGATATCCGGTAATTTCATGGATGCCGCCGCCGCGGCCGGACCGCAGACTCGGGCCCACTTGAAGCCACTACAGAACGAACCGATGAATTCACCGGTTGCGCATACCGTGCCGGGAGCAACGGCCGTGAGCCTGTCGCGCGGTCTGCTGTTCGTGTTCGCGCTGCCGGGCATCCTGCAGGCGTTCATGCTCGCGCCGGCCGGCTCGATCCTGCAGGGCGTGTACGCGAAGGAGTCCGGCATCGCGCTGACGCTGCTCGGCACCGCGATCATCGTCGTGCGCGGCGTCGACCTCTGCAGCGATCTGCTGATCGGCTATTTTTCCGATCGCAGCATGCAGCGCGGCATCAGCCGCAAGCTGTGGATCGCCGCCGGCACGGTGCTCAGCGCGGTCGCGATGTGGTTCCTGTTCCGCCCGCCGCCGCAGGTGTCGGTGTGGTACTACGGCGTCTGGTTCCTGCTCGCCAACGTCGGCTGGTCGCTGGTGCAGATTCCGTACCGCTCGTGGAGCATCGAGTTCTCGCCGGAACCGAACGCGCGTGCGCGCATCGTCAGCTGGATCGCCGTCGCGAGCGTGCTCGGCGGTCTGCTGTTCTATCTGGTCGCGCCGGCCGGGCATGCCGTCGGCCTGCTCGACAGCAACGGATACGACATGAAGATGCTCGGCCTGACGGCCGCCATCCTCGCGCCGCTGCTGCCGCTGCTGAGCTTCTACACGCTGTGGCGCGTGCCGGACCAGATCGCACCGCCGCCGCCGCCAGCTGCGCAGGCGGTGCCCCGGGAAAGCTTCGCGCTGCTGTGGAAGTCGGTGATCGGCAATGGGCCGCTGCTGCGGCTGATGGTCTGCCTGACGATCTTCAATTTCATGACCGGCATGTCATCGGGCGTGTCGCTGCTGTATCTGACCAACTATCTGCTGCTGCCCAGTTCGGTGAACGCCGTGTTCGCGGCCGCGATTCCGATCTCGATGCTCGGCATTCCGATGTGGGCGATGCTGGTCCGCAAGTTCGACCGCCAGCGCGTCTGGGCGCTTGGCATGATCCTCGGCGGCATCGTTTACGCCTGCATGGGGTTGCTGCCACCGAAGCCCAGCGTTGCGCTGCTGACGGCGCTGCTCTGTCTGTCGGCGTTCTTTATGCTGTCGGCGCTGGTCGCCGCGCCGGTGATCATGGGCGACATCATCGACTACGGCCGCGAGAAGTTCGGCGTCGAGCGCGCCGGCCTGTATTTGTCGTTCGAGGCGCAAGTCCTCAAGGGCATCGCCGCGGTGGCGAGCGGTGCCGGCCTGCTGATTCTCGGCTGGGCCGGTTTCGACGCCGCCAAGTCCGGCACCGAGCTGACGCCGCTCGCCACCGCCGCGCTGCGCTGGGTGGCCGGCGGCGCGCCGGCATTCGGCTTCATCGGCACGGGAATTTTGCTGTGGCTGCTGCCGATCAGCCATGCGGCCGCGAAGCCGGCGAAGACGGACTGATCCGCAGCGCAAGCGTCATCGTCATTCCCGCTTGCGCGGGAATGACGATGTGAGGTTTCGACGACAGGCGTCTACGCTGACGGCGCGATCCGCTGCGCGAATTCGACGATCAGCGCCGCGACGCTCGCCGCGTGCTGCGGATCGGTCAGCATCGACATGTGCGTCGCCCCGTCGATGCGCTGATGGCGGCTGTGCGGTGCGAGCGCGGCGGCCGCGAGCTGTGCGTGGCTGGCGTGGAAGTGGTCGCGATGCGCCTGCGGTTCGAGCGTTTTCGCGCCGGCGCTGAGCGCGAGCACCGGCAGATCGTCCGGCAAAGCCTTCGCGCCGACCTCGGCCTGGATCGCGCGCAGCGCGCCGATTTCCGTCAGCACGGTCCGGATGTGCCGGAAGCGGCCGATCGCGGCGATCAGCGTAGGCGGCAGCTTGCCGCGCCCGGCGAGCCGTTTCAGCAGGCCGATGCGGGCGACGGCGTACAGCATCCACATCACCAGTGTCGGCTTGACGCTGTAGAAGCGCGGGAACGGCAGGTCGACCGGCGTGGCGTCGAGCAGCACGAGTCCGGCGACGAGTTCGGGGCGGGTCGCGGCGACGTAGCGCGCGTGCAGGCCGCCGAGCGAATGGCCGACGAGGATCACCGGCGTTGGCGTCTGCGTCGCCGACAGCACGGCGGCGAGCCGTCGCGCGGTCGCTTCGGCGCTGACGCTGTCGACCGGACCG
>DASSVA010000443.1:0-2077 GCA_035706385.1 Solimonas sp.
CAGCGGATCGAACGCGGTCTCGACGCCGCGATCGGCAGCGGCGAAGGACTGCCCGCGTATCTCGCGCGGCGCACGGCGTGGCGCGATGCCGTCAAGCTGCGCTGGGACTGGCTCAACGCGCGCTGGAACGGCCTGGTGCTCGGCTACGGCCCGGAACTGCAGCAGCAGTTCCTCGAACGCTTCGGTCTCGCCGATCTGCGCTCGATGATCCTCGCGCTGACGGTGCTGCTGACCGGCGGCATGAGCATCGTCGGCCTGTTGCTGTTGCGGCGCGCGGCGCCGGCGCACAAACCCGATGCGGTGTTGCGCGAGTGGCAGCGGCTCGGCCGCCGCCTCGCGGCGCGCGGTTACGTGCAGCGCGGCGACGAAGGTCCGCGCGATTTCATCGCACGCGTGCTGCACGAGCGACCCGACTGGCGCGCACCGCTGCAGACCGCGGTCGATCTGTATCTGCGCAGCCGCTATCTGCAGGCGCCGGACGCGGCGTTGCTCGCCGAGCTGCAGCGCGCCGTCCGCGCCGCGCATCTGCCGGCCTGAGGCGCGCGACGCTGGAGCCGTCTCCGGCGTTCGGCGATAATCGCAAGCCCGCGCAACGGACGCGGCCGACAGATCAAGAGCCTTCGCGAACGAAGGTCGGGGGAGCCTGGCAAAAATGAGTGATCGCATCGAGATCGGCGCCGCCGTCCCGCGACGCCGCAGCCGCGTGCTGCGCGCCGTCGGCCGCATCGTACTGCGCGCATTCGGCTGGCGGCTCGACGTCTGTGTCCCGGACGAACCGAAACTCGTCGTGATCGCCGCGCCGCACACCTCGAACTGGGATTTCGTGTTCGGTCTCGGCGCGATCCTCGCACTCGAACTCGACCTGCACTGGTTCGGCAAGCACACGATCTTCAACGGGCCGTGGGGCGGCGTGTTCCGCGCGCTCGGCGGCATCGCGATCGACCGCGGCGCGCCGGGCGGCGGCGTGCGGCAGACCGCACAGGCGTTCGCCGACAACGCGCAGCTGATCATCGGCCTCGCGCCGGAAGGCACGCGTGCGCGCGGCGCGCACTGGAAACGCGGCTTCTACCATCTCGCGCACAGCGCCGGCGTGCCGATCGTCGCCGCGTATATCGATCACCGCCGACGGATCATCGGCACCGGACCGGTCTTCCGCACGAGCGGCGACTGGGATCGCGACATCGCGCCGCTCACCGCGTTCTACACGGCGGCGATGGCGAAGAAGCCGGACGATTTCACGCCGCCGGCGTGAGCGGCTCTCTGACCTTCGCCAGCAGCCAGCCGCCGATCACGAAGAACGGCAGCAGCGTCAGGATCGGCAGGCGCTGGTTGTCGACCAGCAGCGCGGTCTGGCCGACGACGACCGGACCGAGCACCGCCGCGAACTTGCCGAGCATGTTGTAGAAACCGAAGAACTGGCCGGACTGTTCGGCCGGAATCAGGCGCGCATAGTACGAACGCGACAGCGACTGCACGCCGCCCTGCACGCAGCCGATTGCGGCGGCGAGCAGATAGAAATCGGTTTCCGACTCCAGCCAGTACGAACCGACGGTCACCATGCCGTAGACCAGCAGACCGAAATAAATCATGCGCCGCGTGCCGATGCGGCCGGCGAGCCAGCCGTACGCGACCGCCGCCGGAAAGCCGATGAACTGCACGAGCAGCAGCGCCTTGATCAGCGCGCCGGGATCGAAGCCGAGCTTGACGCCATAATCGACCGCCATGCGGATGATCGTGTCGACCGCATCGATGTACAGCCAGTAGCCGGCGAGGAAAAACAGCACCGGCTTCATCGTCAGAACCTGACGGAACGTGCGGACCAGCTCCTGCCAGTCGCTGCCGCTTTGATCGTGCATCGGTTCTTCGCGCACCCAGCGGAACAGCGGCAGCGCGAACAGCATCCACCAGATGCCGACCATCAGGAACGACCACAGCACCGCCTGCGAGCCGTCGGCGAGTCCGAACACCGCCGGCTTCTGGAACATGAACACGTTGAGCGCGAACAGCAGCCCGCCGCCGAGATAGCCGAGGCCTTAGCCGAGCGCCGACGTGCGGTCGACGTCGCCGGGACCGGCGA
>DASSVA010000444.1:0-4949 GCA_035706385.1 Solimonas sp.
GGCATTCTCCGCCGCGCGAACGCCTGGGGCTGGGGCCCCAGGCTGAGTCGGAGCTTTCAAGGATTGCCAGTGGCAATCCTTGCCGGGTGAACCAATGGGGCTGGGCCTCCGCCGCAGAATTTCAGATTCGCCGCTACCGCAACCGCCCGTCCTCCTCACTCCCACCCGCTTCACCACCCGCGAACGGCTGCCACAACAACGCCGCCAGCGACTGCGCCCGCGCATCGCGAAACATCGGCAAACCGATCCGCATGCCGTCGTGACCGCCGCGCGGTTGCGCGCAATGACTCGCGAAGCAGCGATCCCAGAGCGTCAGGATCGTCCCGAAATTTCGGTTGCCTTCGTCGATCCGCACCGAGTGATGGACGCGATGCAGATCGGGCGTCACCAGCAGCACGCGTAAACGCCGGTCCCAGCGTTCGGGCAGGCGCAGGTTGGAGTGGATGAGCAGCGACCAGATGCCGGTCGCGGTCTCGAAGATCAGCACCGCGAGCGGCGGCGCGCCGAGCAGCACGATCGCGCCGAGCTTCCACGCCCAGACGGCGAGCAGTTCGGCGGGATGGAAGCGCAGCGCGGTCGTCGCGTCGAATTCCAGATCGCTGTGATGGACGCGATGCAGCCGCCACAGCCACGCGGAACCGTGCATCGCGCGATGCTGCCAGTACATCGCCGCGTCGAGCGCGATCACCGACACGCCGATCGCCACGGCGGCCGGCAGCGGCAGCAGCGCGAACAGGCCGATGCCAGCCGATTGCGCCCAGGCCGCGGCGCCGATCGCGGCGACCGGCAGCAGGCCGAGCAGCACGCCGGCGAACAGCACGAGCGCGACGTTGACGGCCCAGCGCTGCCGGCGCCGCGCGACGCGGCGCGGCCACAGCGCTTCGAGCGCCATCACCGCGCCGAGCGCGAGCGCCGTCAGCAGCAGCCGTGCGTGCTGTGGATCGTCGATCAGCGCGTGCCAGAGCGTCGCCATCGCGCCATTGAAAGCGCGACGCGTTGAATCGGCCGTGAACGCGGCGCGGCGCGCGGCTCAGGCGAAGACGATGGTCTTGTTGCCGTCGACGATGACGCGGTCCTCGACGTGCCAGCGCACGGCGCGCGCGAGCACCTGGCGCTCGAGATCGCGGCCGAGGCGGCGCAGGTCCGGCACTTCGTGGCGATGCGAGACGCGGCCGGTGTCCTGGTCGATGATCGGGCCCTGATCGAGATCGCCGGTCACGTAATGCGCGGTCGCGCCGATCAGCTTGACGCCGCGCGTGTACGCCTGCTGGTACGGATCGGCGCCGACGAACGCCGGCAGGAAGCTGTGGTGGATGTTGATGATGCGGTGCGGATAACGCGCGACGAAATCCGCCGACAGGATCCGCATGTAGCGTGCGAGCACGATGAAATCGGTCTTGCCTTCGAGCCGCGCGAGCATCTGCGCCTCGGCCTGCGCATGCGTCGCCGCGTCGATCGGCACGTGCTCGAAATGCACGCCGAAGCGCTCGACCGACTCGCGCAGATCGGCGTGATTCGAGATCACGACCGGAATGTCGACGCGCAGCTCGCCGCGCTGCCAGCGCCACAGCAGTTCGAGCAGCGCGTGATCGTGCTTCGACACCAGCACCGCCATGCGCGGCTTGTCGGCGGCGTAACTGATCCGCCAGTCCATCGTGAACCGGCTCGCGACCGCCTCGCGGAACGCGGTTTCGAGCACCGCGCGCGGCACGTCGAGATGCGGCGTCTGGAATTCGAGCCGCAGGAAGAAGCGTCCGCCTTCCGGATCGGTCGAATGCTGGTCGAGCTCGGTGATGTTGACGCCGTACCGGAACAGGAACGAGGTCACCGCGGCGACGATGCCCGGCTGGTCGGGACAGGTGATCAACAGGCGGGCGGTGGTATCAGGCTCGGTCGTCATGACGCGCTGTGCAGCGGGGGAAAGGCGGAGAACGCGCGTTTATACCGGAAACGGCCATTGCGGGAAAAGCGGGCGGCCAGAACCGCCTTCGTCATTCCCGCGCAAACGGGAATCCAGTGATCGAGTGACGGTGCTTCAGCTCTGGATGCCCGCTTTCGCGGACAGTCATTCCGTTGAAGGAATGACGTCATTCAATGAAACGAACTTTCCGGACACCACACTTTACGTTTTGGCGACGAGCGCCTTGAGCCTGGCCGCCTCGCCCGGAAACCACGGCCCGTTCGCCTTCAGCGCTTCGGCGACGACGCGCCGCGCGTCGGCATCGCGATCGAGCGCCCGCAGCGCCTGCACGCGCTGTTCGGCGACCTGCAGGCGATTGATGCCGTACGCCTGCGCGGCGGCCTTTTCAAGCTGCGGCAGCGCGTCGGCGGGCCTGCCGCGCGCGAGCAGGCTCTTGCCCCAGCGCGCGGCGTAGACGTAATCGTCCGGCCACGCGGCGATCAGCCGCGGCATCAGCGCGTCGTAAGCGCCGTAGTTGCCGGTCAGCGCCGCGAGCTGCTCGTTGTAGATGCGCAGGTTGTCGTCGAGATTGCGGTCTTTTTTCAGATCGCCGCCGATGTCCTTTTCGACGTCGGCGATTGCGCGCATCAGCAACGCTTGCTTCGCGTTGTCGTCGCCAAGCGCTGCGAAGATGTCGGCGGCGGCGAATACCGCCGAGCGCTTGTCGGCGCACGGCGTCGCGCCGAACACGCCGTCGGCGACGAGCTTTTCGGCGGCGGCGCGCTGCGCATCGATCAGCGAGCGCGCGTCCGGCTGCCGCGACGCGAACGGCAGATAACGGTCGAGCTCGTACGGCCGTTCGCAGCCGAGATCGCCAGCCAGTACTTTCGCGCCGAGATTCAATGCGGCTTTTGCATCGTTGCGCTGCACCGCCCGCAGGAACTGCAGCCGCGCGATCGTCAGCGTCGCGGCGGCATCGTCGCGCAGCGCGCGATTCGCGCTGCCCGGCAGCGTCGCCAGCCATTGCAGGCCGCCGTCGGCGTCGTAACGCGCGAGATACGATTTCAGCACGCTGCGGCCGGCGGCGAGCGATGCCGGCGAACCGTCCCTGACCGCGGCGCGCACGTCGTCGAGTGTCTCGCCGCGGTCGATCAGCTCGTTGATCCGCGGATAGAACTCGGCGCGCGTCTTCTCGCCGAGAATGCGGCCGAGCTCGCCGCCTTTCGCGCTCAGCACCAGATAGCTCGGCAGGAACTTGATCGCGTATTTCTGCATCAGCGCCGCGCCGTCCGGCGAATCGGCGTCGACCTCGACGACCACCGCCTTGCGCTCGACCGCGTCCCAGTCGGCACCGGTCAGGATGTTGGTCGCCATGAAATAGCACGAGTAGCACCATGGCGCGTGGAAATCGACGATCAGCGGCGACTGCCGCGATTGCGCCTGCGCGAGCCCCTGCTCGAACGACAATGCCGCGGCCTGCGCGGCGGCGGGCGGCGGCGCGGCGGACGTTTCCGCCGGCTTGCGATGACAGCCCGCGAACAGCGGCAGGCCGAGACAGACGACGAGGGCGAAACGCGACAGTGGCGACATGGCGGAATCCGGCGCGGGCTTCGGAGCGGACGGAAATGGTACGCGATGCCGCGGCGCGGCAGCGCCCGCTCAGCGCAGCAGTTCGAGCAGTTGCCGGCTGCTGCCGGCGAGTGCGTCGCGCCACGGCAGGCCGACGATCTCGCGGCCGCTGACGCTGTCGGCGAACGGCATGCGCTCGCCGTCGCCGATCACGTGGCGATAATCCATCGTCACTTCGCTGCCGGCCGGCAGATCAGCCAGTGCGAAAATGAAGCCGAGATGCCAGAGCGCGGTCGGCGCGAAACTGTGGTTGACGTAGCACTCGTCGCTCCATTCCGGCGTCAGCGAGAAACGATCCTCGAACCAACGCACGCTCGATTCGACCTCGATCGAATCGGCCGGGTATTCGCGCAGCCGCGCTTCGGTCCAGACCGTGTGAACCTTGTCGGGCGCGACGATCACGGCGCCGCGCCGCACCGGTTCGTCGACGAACAGGCCCTTGCCGGCCTGCGGAATGCGCGAGCTGTCGATGCGGTAGCGTGGCACGATCATGGGTTTGTTCGAACCGTCCGGGCCACGGATGGCCCGGTCTTGTCCGGGATGAACCTAATGCCGCGTCTCGTTCGACGGCTGGCTGTTGGCGGGCGCGAACAGTTCGCGCGCGTCGTGCGCGGTGAACGAATACTCGCGGCCGCAGAATTCGCAGGTCACGTCGAACTTGCCGTGTTCCTGCAGATGTGCCTCGACTTCCGCCTCGCCGAGCGAACGCAGCATCGCGCCGATGCCGTCGCGCGAACAGCGGCAACTCAGATGCACCGGCAGCGGATCGAAGACGCGGACGTCGTCCTCGTGGAACAGGCGACGCAGCAGCGTCAGCGCCGGCGTCTGCGCGAGTTCGGCTTCCTTCAGCGTTTCGAACAGCACCCCGACGTGCTGCCAGTGGTCCTCGCTGCTGTTCTTCTCGCCGAGCGGCAACCGCTGCAGCATCAGCCCGCGGATGTGCGTGCCGTCGTAGGCCAGCCGCAGCAGCGTCGGCAGCTGCTCGGACTGCGTGAAATAGAATTCGAGCGCGTCGGCCAGATGCCGGCCTTCGATCGCGACGATCGCCTGGTAATCCTGACCGCCGCGTTCCGGTTCGAGCATCAGACCGAGCCGGCCGCCGTGCAGCAGCGTCGCGAAATCGCCGTGCGCGTCGTCGCGCGCCTTCGCCATGCCGCGCACGCGCAGCCCCGCATTCGCACCGCTGCCGTGCACACCGCCTTCGACCTGCGCGACCAGCAACTGCACGGCGCCGTCGCCATGCTGGAACTGCAGGCTGATGCGGCCGTCGAGCTTGGTATGCGCGGCGAGCAGCGGCATCGCCGCGACGGTCTGCGCGAGCAGCTTGCGGACGTCGGCCGGATACGGCCGCGAACCGAGCATCGCGTCGACGCCCGATTCGTATTCGATGATCGCGCCGCGCACGCCGAGGTCCGGCAGC
>DASSVA010000445.1:0-11089 GCA_035706385.1 Solimonas sp.
TCCGTGATCGGCGGGTGACGCGCTGCGCGCCAATCCGCTCTACATGAAACCAAAGATATGGCACTTATCGTTCAGAAATACGGCGGCACGTCGATGGGCTCGGTCGAGCGCATCGAGCATGTCGCGCGCAAGGTCGCCGGCTTCCGGCAACAGGGGCATCAGGTCGTCGTCGTCGTTTCGGCGATGTCGGGCGAAACCGATCGGCTGCTGAAGCTCGCGAAGTCGATTTCGCCGCGCGGCAGCCAGCGCGAGTTCGACCAGATCGCCGCGACCGGCGAGCAGGTGACGATCGGTCTGCTCGCGCTGGCGCTCGAAAAGTGCGGTGTCCCGTCGAAGTCGTATACCGGCTGGCAGGTGCCGATCCGCACCGACAGCGCGCACATGAAAGCGCGCATCGAAAGCATCGACGCCGAGCGCCTGCGTGCGGACTGCAAAGCCGGCATCGTGCCGGTCGTCGCCGGCTTCCAGGGCCTCGACGAGAACGGCAGCGTGACGACGCTCGGTCGCGGCGGCTCGGATACCACCGGCGTTGCGCTCGCCGCGGCGCTGAAGGCCGACGAATGCCAGATCTACACCGACGTCGACGGTGTCTACACGACCGATCCGCGCGTCGAGCCGAAGGCGCGGCGTCTCGACAAGATCACCTTCGAGGAAATGCTGGAACTGGCGAGCCTCGGCTCCAAGGTTCTGCAGATCCGTTCCGTTGAATTCGCGGGCAAGTACAAAGTCCCGCTGCGCGTGGTATCGACGTTCGTCGACGGCCCCGGCACCCTGATCACGCTTGAGGAAAGCACGATGATGGAAGAAGCGCTTATCTCCGGTATCGCGTTCAACCGCGATGAGGCCCAGTTGACGGTCGCCGGCGTGCCGGACCGGCCCGGCATCGCCGCGGCGATTCTCGGCCCGATCGGCGATGCCAACATCGAGATCGACATGATCGTGCAGAACGTCGGTGCCGACGGCACGACCGACTTCACGTTCACCGTCCATCGCAACGATCATGAGCGCGCGCTGGAAATCGGCCGCAAGCTCGCCGGCGAACTCGGCGCCAAGGGCGTCAACAGCGCGACCGACATCGTCAAGGTGTCGCTGGTCGGCGTCGGCATGCGCAGCCATGCCGGCATCGCATCGAAGATGTTCACCGCGCTGGCTGCCGCCGGCATCAACATCCGCATGATCTCGACGTCGGAAATCAAGATCTCGGTCGTGATCGAGGAAATCTACCTGGAACTCGCCGTGCGCACGCTGCACAAGGCGTTCGGCCTGGAAGAAGCACCGTCCGTCGCCTGATATTCACAGGCCGATGATGTAGCTGTCAGGATGGTTTCAGGTCGGGGCGGGGCGGAAACTGTCGGGTGTCCATGGAGGGCGATCCCATGCTTATTTTGACGAGACGTGTTGGTGAAACCGTGGTGATCGGCGATGACATCGTCGTCACGGTTCTCGGGGTCAAGGGCAACCAGGTACGGATCGGCGTCAAGGCGCCGCGCGACGTCGCCGTGCATCGCGAGGAAATTTTCGAGCGCATCAAGCGTGAAGGCGATGACGGCGGCGACGGCGACGTCTCGGCCGCCGCCTGACGGCCGCTTCGCGCAAGCGGCGAAGCATCGGAGCCGGCGCGATTTTCCGCTTTCCTTTCGCCATCCGCCTCGTTAGAATTGCGCCCCTTGCCGGGGCAGCGCTCCGGTTTGGAGAGTGAGCCGGGCGGTCGCTCGGCCTTGCAGTCCCGGAGTGATGGCCGAGTGGACGAAGGCGCGCCCCTGCTAAGGGCGTATATGGTTTATCCCGTATCGAGGGTTCGAATCCCTCTCACTCCGCCAGTTTAGAAAGACCCGAAAAGGTCGAGAGGGATTCGAACCCTCGCGAAACTCCGGGTTCGTTCCGCAGAGCCGAAGGCGAAGCGGATGCTGCGCGAAAGCGCAGTCCTGGAGCGAAGCGGAAGGATTGAGGCGCAAGCCGAAACCATCCCTCTCACTCCGCCAGTATTTTGTAAGCAGCACATCGCTGTTTACGTCAGTTAGTGTGCGCCCGTAGCTCAGCTGGATAGAGCACTTGGCTACGAACTAAGGGGTCGGAGGTTCGAATCCTTCCGGGCGCACCATTTATACAAACAAAAAGCCCTGCTTCGCGCAGGGTTTTTTTGTTTGGATCGCTGGTTTCTTCGCGAAGATTAAAGTCTCCGGCAGACAACGCGCCGCAGTCATCCTTCCAGGTTCTCTTCAAATGTGACGAGCGCGCCAGCGCAGCTTTCCAAAGCGCGGTTTAGTCCGGACAATACCTGCCCCGCGAGTTGCCGAGAGTGCCACGCAGATGACGCAGCCGAACAAACCCATCGCCCTGACGCGCTTCCTGATCGAGGAGCAGCGCGCCGGCCGCATCAATGCCGATCTGCGTCTGCTGATCGAAGTCGTCGCCCGCGCCTGCAAGTCGATCTCGCATGCCGTCAACAAGGGCGCGCTCGGCGGCGTGCTCGGCGATGCCGGCACCGGCAACATCCAGGGCGAAGCGCAGAAGAAGCTCGACGTGCTGTCGAACGAAATCCTGCTCGAAGCCAACGAATGGGGCGGCCATCTGGCCGGCTGCGCGTCCGAGGAAATGGACGACTTCAGCAAGATTCCGAATGCTTACCCGAAAGGCCATTACCTGCTGCTGTTCGATCCGCTCGACGGCTCCAGCAATATCGACGTCAACATCAGCGTCGGCACGATCTTCTCGGTGCTGCGCTGCCCGGAAAACATCGACGAGCTCGAAACCAGGCACTTCCTGCAGCCGGGCTCGCGGCAGGTCGCGGCCGGTTACACGGTGTACGGACCGAGCACGATGCTGGTGCTGACGGTCGGCAGCGGCGTCCATGCGTTCACGCTCGACCGCGAACTGGGTTCGTTCCTGCTGACCGCGCGCGACATGAAGATTCCCGCCGACACCAAGGAATTCGCGATCAACATGTCGAATCATCGGCACTGGTATCCGCCGATGCAGAAGTACGTCGACGAGCTGCTGGCCGGCAAGACCGGCCCACGCGGCAAGGACTTCAACATGCGCTGGGTCGCGTCGATGGTCGGCGACGTGCACCGCATCCTCACGCGCGGCGGCATCTTCATCTATCCGCGCGACAAGAAAGATCCGGACAAGCCCGGCAAGCTGCGCCTGCTCTACGAAGCCAATCCGATGAGCTTCATCGTCGAACAGGCCGGTGGCGCGTCGACCACCGGCTACGAACGGATCATGGACGTGCAACCGTCGGCGCTGCATCAGCGCGTGCCGGTGTTCCTCGGCTCGAAGAACGAAGTCGAACTGGTGACCCGCTATCACGTCGAAGCCGGGCAGTAGACGTCGACGGAAACGAAAAGGCCCCGCAACGCGGGGCCTTTTCGCAAGCGCGGTTCACGGGCGCCGGGCTTCAGTTGCGCGGTTTGAAGTCGGCGAAGTGCTTCGCCATGTCCTCGAACACCTGACGGTCCGCATCGTTGCGCGCCGGCGGCACCGCGATCTGCAACGCGACGAACTGATCGCCCGGCGTCTTGCCGGGCAGGCCGCGGCCCTTCAGCCGTAATTTCTGGCCGCTGCGACTGTTGGCCGGCAGCGTGATCTCGACGGTGCCGCCGAGCGTCGGTACTTCGATCTTGCCGCCGAGCGCGGCTTCCCACGGCGCGATGTTGACGGTCGCGGTGATGTCGCGGCCGTCGAGCTTGAATTGCGGATGCGCGGCGAACTCGAGTTCGAGCAGCAGATCGCCGCCCTGCGAACCCTGGCCGGCGAGACGGATCGTCTGTCCGGCCGCCACGCCTTGCGGAATGCGGACTTTCAGCGAGCGGCCGCCGAGACTGATCTGCCGTTCGGCGCCGTCATAGGAATCTTCCAGCGTGATCGTCAGCCGCGCGCGCGTGTCCGGCGCCGCCGGTTCGCCGAAATCCTGAAAGCCGCCGCCCATGCCGCCGCCGAACATCTGCGAAAAGAAATCCGAGAAATCGGTGCTGCCGCCGAAACCGGCGCCGCCGGCACGTGCACGGCCGCGGCTGAAACCGCCGCCCCAGCCGGGCGGCGGCGTGAACTGCTGGCCGGCTTTCCAGTTCGCGCCGAGTTCGTCGTAGGCCTTGCGCTTTTCGGTGTCGCCGAGCACTTCGTTGGCTTCGTTGATTTCCTTGAAGCGGTCCTCGGCGCCCTTGGCCTTGTTCTTGTCCGGATGGAATTCGCGCGCGAGCTTGCGATAGGCGCGCTTGATCTCCTCGGCCGAAGCCGAGCGGGAGACGCCCAATACCTTGTAGTAGTCCTTGTATTCCATGATGGATCGCAATCGGAAGGCGGCGGCCAATCTAAACGAAAGCGGACGCGGATGTGCCGCGATGTGCCACAAACCTGCAACTTTCATCAGATGGAGGTTTTCGCGACGTGTTTCAAGCCCGGCAAACCGGTACTATCCGGGCATGAGCACGCCAAGAAACTCTGCAATCCGGGCTGCGATCGGGGCCGCGATTCCGGCCGTTGCCGCGCTGATGCTGGGCGGCTGCAGTTCGATGGCCGCCCTGTTCGGACCCGACGAAGTGGTGAAGGTCAGCGAAATCGGCCGCGCGCCGAACTGTCCGGCGCAGAACGCCGACACGACGGTGCAGATGTTCGCCGGCGCCGAGGCCGTGCGCGCATGGCAGCAGGGCAGTGGCGTCGAGCTGATCGGCGATCAGGCGATGCTGCCGGGCACGTACGTGCTCGTCGGACTCGGCCAGCGCACGAGCGGAGGTTATGGTCTGGTGATCGGTCCGCAGGCGCAGATCGAAGCGCAGCGCGTGCAGTTGCACGGCACGTTCTTCGTGCCCGAAGCCGGTGCGATGACGAGCGATGCGCTGACCAGTCCGTGCGTGCTGGTCCGCCTGCCGGCCGGTGCGTGGTCGGGCGTCGACGTCTACGATCAGTCCGGCAAGCGCCGCGCGCGCACGGCGGCACCTTGAAGCCGGTCGGCCGCCGGCTGTGGCTCGCATGCCTGCTGGCGCTCAGCGGCGGCGCGCGCGCGCAGGCGCCGGCGACCGACCAATCCGTCGCGCCCGCGGCGCCCGAAGCCGCGGTGAAAGTGGTGCCGACCGCCGCGGCCGCCGCCGATGCGCGCGCCGCGGCCGCGATCGTCGGTGCGTTTCATGCCGATCTGCGCGACAACTGGCGGCAGGGCGTGCTCGATCTGCTGGCGCCCGACGTCGCGATCTTCGAACAGGGCTATACCGAGAGTTCGCGCGATGCGTATGCCAGCGGTCGTCTCGACAATGACCTGACGTTCGCGCGCACGACAAAGTACGACGTCGTGCATCGCGAGAGCTATGCCAGCGGCGATACCGCGTGGGTCATCACGCAGGCGCGCACGACCGGCATGTTCGCTGAGCAGAACGTCGATATCGACAACACCGAGACCATGGTCCTGCAGCGCCGCGACGGCAAGTGGCAGATCGTGCATATCCACTGGTCGGCGCATCCGCGCACGCAGTAGTCGGCGGCGCTTGCGCCGTCTCGCGGTGCCGCTAAGCTGTCGCCACAAATCAAGGTCTGAACTGCCATGCTCCACTGGTTACCGGCTCCGCTGCTCGGCGTGATCAGCGCGCTCGCGCTGCTGATCAACACGCTGATCTGGTGTGTGCCTGTCTACGCCCTGATCTTCGTCAAGCTGATGACGCCGAAAGGACCGCTGCGCGGCGCGCTGTCGCGCGCGATCGCGTGGAGCGCGCAGCGCTGGGCGCTGATCGACATCTGGATGACCGACAGTCTGATGCGGATCCGCTGGGACATCCGCATGAACGCCGAGGTCGATCCGCAGGGCCAGTACCTGGTCTGCGCGAATCACCAGACCTGGAACGACATCCTCGTGCTGATGCGTGCGTTCGGCCGGCGCGCACCGTTCTTCAAGTTCTTCCTGAAACGCGAACTGATCTGGGTGCCGCTGCTCGGGCTGGCGTGGTGGGGACTCGACTATCCGTTCATGGCGCGACACACCAAGGAGCAGATCGCGAAGAACCCGGCGCTGAAAGGCAAGGACATCGAGGCGACGCGCCGTGCCTGCGAAGCGTTCCGCGACCAGCCGGCGCTGATCCTCAATTTCCTCGAAGGCACGCGTTTCACCGAGGCCAAGCGCGAGCGCCAGAATTCGCCGTATCGTCATCTGCTGCGGCCGAAGTCCGGCGGTTTCGCGTTCACGCTGTCGGCGCTCGGCGAGCGGCTGCATTCGCTGCTCGACGTGACGATCGTCTATCCCGACGGCGCCAACGGCTTCTGGGATTTTCTGTGCGGGCGGATGCGGCACGTGATCGTCGAAGTGCGCCAGCTCGAAGTGCCGCACGATCTGTTTCACGGCAGCTACGAAAACGATGCGGATTTCCGCGCGCGCTTCCACGCCTGGATCGCGTCGCTGTGGAGCGCCAAGGACCGGCGCATCGACGAACTGCTGGCGGAAGCCGGGCAGGGCATTCGCGCCGCGTAGTGGCGTCGGCGAGCGTGCCGCCACACCGGGCGGCGCGATCGGATCAGGTGGCGAAACCGGTGATTCGCGGCGCTTCGAGCAGATACATCGCCAGCTCGCTGAACAGGTTCGGCGCGATCCGGTTCGCCGGGCCGCTGCGATGCGCGCGATTCAGCAGCCGCCGGTCGAGAATCTTCCAGCGCCGCTGCGCGCACAGCGCTTCGAAATCGCCGACCGTGCACAAATGGATGTTCGGCGTGTCGAACCAGCGCGACGGCAGTGCCGGCGTCACCGGCATGCGGCCGCGCAGCAGCGCCATCCGCACGCGCCAGTGACCGAAGTTCGGGAACGTGACGATGCCGGTTTTGCCGACGCGCAGGATTTCCGCGATCGCCTCATCCGGGCGCTGCAGCGCCTGCAAGGCCTGCGTCATCACGACGTGGTCGAACGACGCGGTCCCGAAATCGTGCAGGCCGTCGTCGATGTCGGCCTGGATCACGTTGACGCCGGCGGCGACGCATTCGGCGACGTTCTGCGGATCGATCTCCAGGCCGTAGCCGCGCACGCCGCGCGTATCGCGCAGATGCGCGAGCAGCATGCCGTTGCCGCAGCCGAGATCGAGAATCCGCGAACCCGGCTTGATCCAGTCGACGATCGGTTCGAGATCGGCGCGCAGCTTCATGCCGTGGCTCCGGTCGATGCGGCGTTGGCTTCGTCGCCGGCACGCGCGAGGTAATGGCGCAGCACGTCGTGATATTGCGGAATCGGCATCAGGAAGTCGTCGTGGCCGAGCTGCGAGTCGATCAGCGCGTACGAAACATCGCGTCCGGCGTCGACCAGCGCCTTGACGATTTCGCGCGAGCGCGCCGGCGAGAACCGCCAGTCACTGGAGAACGCGACGACCAGGAAGCGCGCACGCGTACGCTCGAATGCGAGGTCGAGACGATCGCCGAACTCGCGCGCCGGATCGAAATAATCGAGCGCCTTGGTCATCAGCAGGTAAGTATTCGCGTCGAAGCGGTCGACGAACGCCTGGCCCTGGTAGCGCAGATAGCTTTCGACCTCGAACTCGATGTCGAAGTTGAAGCTCGGCACGGCGATTTTCAGTTCGTTGCCGAACTTGGCGCGCATCGCCGCGTCGGACAGATACGTGATGTGGCCGATCATCCGCGCCAGCATCAGGCCGCGCGACGGCACGACGCCGTGATCGTAGAAATGGCCGCCGTGAAATTCCGGATCGGACAGGATCGCCTGCCGCGCGATCTCGTTGAACGCGATGTTCTGCGCCGACAGCTGCGGCGCGGCGGCGATGACGATCGCGTGGGCGATGCGCTCGGGCAGATCGATCGCCCATTGCATCACCTGCATGCCGCCGAGCGAACCGCCGATCACGGCCGCCCAGCAGGCGACGCCGAGCGTATCGGCGAGCATCGCCTGCGAACGCACCCAGTCGCGCACGGTCAGCAGCGGGAAGTCCGGACCGTAGGCCTTGCCGGTCGCCGGATCGATGCTGTTCGGGCCGGTCGAGCCGCGGCAGCCGCCGAGGTTGTTGAGCGCGACGACGAAGAAGCGGTCGGTGTCGATCGGCTTGCCGGGGCCGATGCAGTTGTCCCACCAGCCCGGCTTGCGGTCGTCGGCAGCGTAAACGCCGGCGGCATGATGGTCGCCGGACAGCGCATGGCAGATCAGCACCGCGTTCGAGCGCGCGGCATTGAGCGTGCCGTAGGTCTCGATCATCAGCTCGTGGCACGGCAGCGTGCGGCCGCAGTCGAGCCGCAGCGGCGTGTCGATGAAGACACGTTGCGCGGCGACGATGCCGACCGAGCCTTCCGCCCCCGGGTTCATCGCGCGATCAGCGGAACGCGCCGGGCAGCGGCAGCAGGCGGTTCAGCACCTGCAGCAGCAGGATGACGACCAGCGGCGACAGATCGAGCCCGGACATCGGCGGAATGAAGCGGCGCACCGGGCGCAGGATCGGCTCGTTGAGGCTCCACAGGATGTTGCTCGCCGGATTGTTCACGCCCGGTCCGAGCCACGACAGGATCGCCTGCACGAAGATCGTGAACGTGAACAGATTGACGGCGAGCACGACCAGCTTGAGCGCCGCATACCAGAGCGCCGACGGCAGGGCGATCGAAAATCCGAGCAGGCCGGTGACGACGTAGATGTAGAGCAGCGCGAGCAGCGCCAGCATCAGCAGCGCCGCGAGATTGATGTTGCGCCAGTTCGGCAGATGCGGCCGCAGCCAGTCGCCGGGAAAGCGCGTCGCTTTCCAGATCGCCTGCGAGATCGGATTGTAGAAATCGGCGCGCGACCACTGCAGCAGCACGCGCAGCAGATAAATCCACAACGCCAGATCGAACAGCGTCGTGACGAGGAACAGCATCGCGTTGGCGGCGTTGGCGCCCATCAGTCTTCCTTTGCCAGTGACGCGCCGAGTTCGCGGCCGCGGTCCGCGG
Organism: Solimonas sp.; assembly: GCA_035706385.1. Taxonomy (GTDB): domain Bacteria; phylum Pseudomonadota; class Gammaproteobacteria; order Nevskiales; family Nevskiaceae; genus Solimonas. The sequence continues at coordinate 8,893 of DASSVA010000445.1, forward strand.
CGGCCTGCAGCGCGGTGTCGAACATGGTGCGCAGCCCCGCGCTTTCAAGCGCGCGGACCGCCGCTTCGGTGGTGCCGCCCTTGGACGTGACGTTGGCGCGCAGCTGCGCCAGATCGATCGAACGGGCGGCGCCGTCCTCGGCCATTTTCGCGGCGCCGACCAGCGTCTGCAGCGCGAGTTGGCCGGCGACCTCGGATGACAGGCCGAGCTTGACGCCGGCGTCGCGCATCGCCTCGGTGACGAGGAAGAAATACGCCGGCCCCGAGCCGGACACGGCGGTCACCGCGTCGATCTGCGTTTCCGAGGTCAGCCAGACGCAGGCGCCGGCCGCGCCGAGCACGTCGCTCGCGAGTTCGCGCGCACGCGCCGGCACCGTGGCGTCCGCATACAGGCCGGAAATGCCGGCACCGAGCAGCGCCGGCGTGTTCGGCATCGTCCGCACCAGATGGACGTCGCCGCCGAGCCAGCGCGCCAGCGACGCGAGCCGGATGCCGGCGGCGATCGATACGACGACGCAGCCGGCCGGCAGCCGCAGACCGGCGAGCGCTTCGCGCATCTGCTGCGGCTTGACCGCGAGCACGACCGCGCCGGCGTCGCCGCAGACCTCGCCGGCCTGCGCGCCGACCGCGATCCCGAACGTCCTCGCCAGCCAGGCGGCGCGCTCGGGCAGCGGCTCGGCGACGGCGATCCGCTCGCGCGGATGGCCGGCCTGCAACAGGCCGCCGATCAGGCTCGCGGCCATGTTGCCGCCGCCGATAAACGCAATTTTTTCTGCCATCAGAACGAGCCGGGGAAAGAGCGAAACGAAGTGCGCGGTATCATAGGCGATACCCCGCATCCAGACGATGCCTCCCGACACGACGTCAACGTGAATTCCCGTTCCTCCCCGACCGGCAGCGCGGCGGTCCGCAAGCTGCTTCAGCAATATCGCGCGCGCATCGAAAATGCGCGCGTCTACGACGTCGCCGCGATTTCGGCGCTCGAACACGCGGCCAAGCTGTCGCAGCGACTCGGCAACCGCGTGCTGTTCAAGCGCGAGGACCAGCAGTCGGTCTACTCGTTCAAGCTGCGCGGCGCGTACAACAAGATCGCGCAGCTGACGGCGGCGCAACGCGCGCGCGGCGTGGTGACGGCGTCGGCCGGCAATCATGCGCAGGGCGTCGCGCTGGCGGCGCAGCATCTCGGCCTGGCCGCGCATATCGTCATGCCGCGCACGACGCCGGCGCTGAAGGTCGAATCGGTGCGCGCGCTCGGCGGCAAGGCGATCCTGCACGGCGACGCCTACGACGACGCGCGCGAGCACGCCGAACAGCTGGTGCGCGAGAAAGGCTGGACGATGGTGCATCCGTACGACGATGCCGACGTGATCGCCGGCCAGGGCACGATCGGTCTGGAGCTGATGCAGCAGTGCGCGAATCTCGACGCGGTGTTCGTGCCGGTCGGCGGCGGCGGTCTGCTCGCCGGCGTCGCCGCGGCGATCAAGTCGGCGAATCCGAAGATCAAGGTGATCGCCGTCGAGCCGGCCGATTCGAACTGTTTCGCGGCGGCGCTGGCCGCCGGCCGCCGCGTCGTGCTGCCGCAGGTCGGTTTGTTCGCCGACGGCGTCGCCGTGCGCCAGATCGGCGAGGAGACGTTCCGCGTCGCGCGCCATCTGGTCGACGGCGCGATGCAGGTCAGCGTCGACGAGATCTGTGCCGCGACGCGCGACATCTTCTACGACAAGCGCGCGCTGCCGGAGCCGGCCGGCGCGCTCGCCGTCGCCGGCCTCAAGCGCTGGGTGCACGAGCACGATGCGCGCGGCCAGACGCTGGCGGCGATCATCTCCGGCGCCAACGTCAATTTCGATCGCCTGCGCCACATCGCCGAGCGCGCCGAACTCGGCGACGACGCCGAAGCGCTGCTCGCGGTGACGCTGCCGGAACGGCCCGGCGCATACCGGCAGTTCCTGCGCCAGCTCGGCAAGCGCGTCATCACCGAGTTCAACTACCGCTATGCCGACGGCGGCAAGGCGCACGTGTTCGTCGGCCTGCGGCTGGCCGGCGGCGTCGAAGAGCTGGAGACGCTGGTCGCCGCGCTGCGCGCGCAGTCGTACGAAGTCGTCGACATGCGCGGCAACGAAATGGCGAAGGACCACGTGCGCTTCATGGTCGGCGGCCGCTGTCCGGGGCTGCCGAACGAGCGGCTGTTCCGCTTCGAA
>DASSVA010000446.1:0-6290 GCA_035706385.1 Solimonas sp.
TTCGGTTCAGGACAGTTGCACGCGCGCCAGGCGACGCATGACGCCGGGCATGAAGCGCGACAGCAGGCGGATGCCGTGCACTTCGGCACCGACCAGCACTTCGGCACGGTCGTGTTCGACGGCATCGACGATCGCGCGCGCAACCGCGCCCGGCTTGAGATTGCGCAACTGGTAAAGGCGCTGGGTCCTGCTCTGCCGCTGGCGTTCGGTGTCGCGATCGCTGCCGACGAAGCGCGTGCGCTCGACGATGCCGGTATTGACCACGCCCGGATAGACCGCGCTGACGCCGATGCCCTGATCGGCGAGATCGGCACGCAGGCATTCGCTGAGCATCTGCACCGCGGCCTTGGTCGTCGCGTAGGCCGGCGTCGCGCGCGTCGGAAAGAACGCCAGGCCGGACGACACGTTGACGATATGGCCGCGCACGCCGGCCGCGACCATCTGCCGGCCGAACAGCCGCGCGCCATGGATCACGCCGCCGAGATTGATGCGCAGGATGCGGTCCCAGTCGTCGGCGCTGGTGTCGAGCACCGGTCCGGCCATGCCGATGCCGGCGTTGTTGACGACGACGTCCGGCGTGCCGAGCGTGTCCGCGACCCAGCCCGCGAATGCTTCCATCTCGGCGACACGGCCGACATCGACCTCGCGCGCCTGCGCTTCGACGCCGAGCAGCCGCGCCAGCTCGGCGGTGCGCTCGGCGGCGGCGGCGTCGATGTCGGCGGCGACGATACTGGCGCCGCGCTCGGCGAACGCCAGCGCCGTCTCGCGGCCGATGCCGGAACCGGCGCCGGTGACGACGACGAGCTTGCCGGCATCCGGTTTGCCTTGATGTTCGATACGCGCGCGTGCGCGGCGCAAGGCCGGCGTCTCGACGCCGCCTTCGACGAAGGCGACGAACTCGGCGATGTGGTCGGCGAGCAGCTGCGGGTGGCTGACCTGCAGCCAGTGCCCGGCATCGACGTCGCGGCGCCAGAGCTTCGGTGCCCACTGCGGCAGGTCGTCCCAGATCTCCGCGACCATGAAGCGATCGCGCATTGGGAAGATCAGCTGGACCGGCAGGTCGGTGCGCCGCTCGCCGGGCTTGAGCACGCGCTTGCGGACATTGGCGCGATACAGCTTGACGCCGTGCTCGCCATCGCGCGACTGCGTGGCACTGGCCTCGGCGCGGATACCTTCCACGCTCTTGAGCACCGCCGGCCACAACTGGTCGCCGCCGAGCTTCCACATCGCCGGCGCCAGCGCCGGCAGATGGAACATGCCGATGTACCACGAGTGCGCGGCCTGTCGTGCGACCTGCGACAGTTTTTCCGGTGAACCGCTTTTCATCCGCTGCAGCAGCCAGTAGCCGGCATGGTCGAGGCTGGGGCCGGAGATGGTCGTGTACGAGGCGATGCGGCCGCGCAGGCGCACCGTGGTGACGGCCTCCCACGACTGGATCGAGCCCCAGTCGTGGCCGACGAGGTGCACGGGCCGTTGCGGGCTGACCGCATCGATCACCGCCGCCAGATCATCGACCAGATGTTGCAGATCATAGGCGGCAGTGTGATCCGGCCGCGTCGAACGGCCCGCGCCGCGCACGTCATAGGCGACGACGTGATGGGTCGCGGCCAGACGTTCGGCGGTCGCGGCCCAGACGCTGGCCGCGTCCGGGTAGCCGTGCACGAGCACGACGGTCGGCGTGCCGGCGGCCGGCGTGCCCCATGCGTAGACCGCCAGCTCGACGTTGCCGGCGGTGACGAACTGTGCGGGTTCCATCGTCATCGTCCTCAGGCCGCGATGCCGACCGTCGGCCACAGGCCGCGCCGCTGCCAGCGCCGCACGTGCGGCACGTCGTCGTCGAGCCAGTACGCGTCATCCTCGGTGACGACCAGCAACTCCTCCCACTTGGCGCCGACGTCGCGAAAGCCCAGATGCGGCTCCACCGCCCACAGACCCGGCGTCGGCACGTGCTCGGAGCGGGCGCTGCTGTTCCAGATCGGGTTCCAGCCTTCCCGCGCACCGCGCACGCGATCGCGGATCAGCTCGGTGACGTTGCGCACGCCGAAGCGCGCCACGCTCGCATGACGCGACTTGCCGTCGTCGTCGAGCTTTTCGATACGGTGCGCCAGCGTTTCGAACGGATACGCCTTGTGTCGCGGCTCGTAGCCATGCCGTGCGCACAGCGCATCGACCGCGCGGCTGATCTCGGCCAGCGGCCGGCGCGCGCGCACCTGCTCGACGATCAGCTGGCGGTATTCGAGCAGATCGTCCATCAGGCGATCGAGGATGCGGTTCTCGCCGATCACGCCGCAATAGCCGATGTCGGCCGTGCAGCCGTGCAGCGTCGGCGCGCAATCGAGGATGTACGGCATGCCTTCTTCGAGCCGGCGCGACCCCGGATAGAACGCGGGGTTGAACCCGCCGAGGACGCGATAGCCGATCGCGCCGCGAAACGCGGTGCGATCGCCGAACCATGCGAACGGCTGGTGAAAGCAGTCGTCGGCGCCGTGGTCGCGCAGGAACTCGGCCATGCGCGCGGCGACGCGACGTTCGCTGACGCCCGGCTGCAGCTCCGCGGCGATGGTTTCCGCGCATTGGTAAGCGAGGCGCTGCGCCTTGCGGAAGCCCGTCAGCGCACCGGCATCCAGTAGGGTCGTCGTCATCTGCTGATTGTACCGTTATTCAATGTAACGGTTCATGCTGGCATGTTTGCGCGCCCTTGTCATGACCGCAGGGCCAGCCGGCGCGGCCGACAAGGCCAATTCAAGCGTCGGCGCCGCGCCGTCACCGCCCGGCGAACGCCGCCCGCAGCGCGCGTCGCGCGATCGGCCGCATCCGCGCGTAGCCGGCCGCGGTGGGATGCACGCCGTCGTCCGTGCAATCGGCGCGCAGTGCGCCGTCGGCTGCGGCGAGCGCACCGTGATAGTCGGCGAACACGCAGCCGCGTTCGGCGGCGAGCGTCGCGAGCCAGGCGTTGATCGCGGCGATGCGCGACCGCGGATCGTCGCTGCGGCGCCACGGGAACTCGCGCGCCGGCGTGATGCTGCCGACGATCACGCGCAGGCCATGCGCCCGGGCGAGCACGATCATCGCCGTCATGTTGTCCTGATAACCGGCGAGCGAGAACGGGCCGGTGTTGCCGGCCAGATCGTTGATGCCGGCGAGCAGATGGACGACGACGGGCTGGAGCCGGATCACGTCGGCCATGAAGCGCAGCAGGATTTGCGGACTGGTCTGGCCGCTGATGCCGCGTCCGATCACGTCATCGCCGAACAACTGCGGATCGTGGACCGGCCACAGCTCGGTGATCGAGTCGCCGATGAACACCGCCTTCGGCGCGCGTCCGGCGCGCGCGGCGTTGGCATCGCGATAGTGTGCGAGACCGGCCCAGTCGGACCGCGCGGCCTCGTCGCTCGCGAGCGTATCGCCGTGCATCCGTTCCTCCTTGCGATCACGCGCAGATGCGACATGAAGACCGGATCGGCGCGGCTCCGATTCTCGCCCTGCTGACAGGCATGGTGGCACATTGCGGCCATCGCCGGCTCGGTCGCGCGTGCCCATAATCCGGCGGCTCCGTGGACGGAGCGCGCGATGGCAGGCCACGCGCATTCGAATCATCAGGCGCCCTCGAAGGCGCTCGCAGGGGGAGAAGTTCCATGTCGACATTCCGGTCTTTGCGGACCCTCGCGCTCGCCGTGCTCGCGACCCTGGTCGCCGCCTGCGGCAGCAGTTCGCCGACCGACGGCAGCGGCAACGGCAGCAGCGGCGGCGTCGAGATTCGCGTGCTGTCGAATCGCGCCGACCTGATCAGTGGCGGCGACGCGTTGCTCGATGTCGTGCTGCCGGCCGGCACCGACCGCAGCGCGGTGACGATGACGCTGAACGGCGACGACGTCAGCGGCGCGTTCGCGCCAAGCGGAGACGGCACGCTGCGCGGCCTCGTGACCGGCCTGAAGTCCGGCGACAACCGCTTCACGGCACAGTACGCGAACGGCAAGGCGCAGACGACGCTGGTCGATCATCCGAGCGGCGGACCGCTCCTCGCCGGTCCGCAGCTGCAGCCGTGGACCTGCCAGGACGGCGCGGTCGACGCGCAGTGCAATCAGCCGGCGACGTATTCCTTCGTGTACCTCTCGTCGAATCCGCTGAAGTCCGGCTTTCAGCCCTACGATCCGGAGAACCCGCCGAACGACGTCGCCAACACGACGACCGACCAGGGCGTGACGGTGCCGTTCATCGTCCGCGTCGAAACCGGTTACATGGACCGCGACCAGTACCAGATCGCCGTGCTCTGGCAGCCGGGCACGGACTGGACCACGACGCAGCCGCAGCCGCAGTTCAATCACAAGCTGCTGATCACGCACGGCGCGAGCTGCGGCGTTTCGTACACGACCGGCAACGCGCCGAGCGTGCTCAGCTATGCACCGGCCAACATCCTCGGCCTCGCCGGCATCGATGCGTCGCTGCCGACCGCGGTGGTCCCGGACAGCGCGCAATACGCGCTCGGCAAGGGCTTCGCGCTGATGTCGACCGCGCTCGACAACAGCGGTCACAACTGCAACGTCGCGCTGCAGGCCGAATCGCTGATCATGGCCAAGGAACATCTGATCGAGCAGTACGGCACGCTGCGCTACACGATCGGCACCGGCTGCTCGGGCGGTTCGCTGGCGCTGCAATGGATCGCCAACGCGTATCCCGGCATCTATCAGGGCATCCTGCCGACCTGCTCGTTTCCCGACGCGTGGAGCACCGCGACGCAGTTCGCCGACTATCACCTGCTGCTCGCGTACTTCGGCGACAAGAGCAAATGGGGCGACGGCGTCAGCTGGCTGGCGAGCGATCAGGCCAAGGTCATGGGCCGCGAACTGCTGACGCTGAACGCGACCGTCAGCGAAAGCGCGCAGTTCCACGTCGCCGTGCCGACCGATCACTGCGGCGGCGTCAGCGACGAACAACGCTACGACCCGGTCAACAACCCCGGCGGCACGCGCTGCTCGATCACCGATGCGGCGATCAATCTGTTCGGCCCGCGGCCGCCGGAACTGTGGACCGACATGGAAAAGGCCGCCGGCCACGGTTTCGCCGGCTTCCCGGTCGACAACATCGGCGTGCAGTACGGCCTGGCGACGCTGCGCAAAGGCCAGATCACGCCGGCGCAGTTCCTCGACGTCAACGAGAAAATCGGCGGCCTCGACGTCGACACCAATGCGACGACCGCGCGCGCCGCGGCCGTCGAGCCGGCGCTGACCAACGCGTATCGCACCGGCCTGATCAACGAGACCAACAATCTCGATCAGGTCGCGATCATCGACTGCCGCGGCCCCGATCCCGGTCTGTTCCACGACGCGTACCGCGCGTTCGCGGTACGCGCGCGCCTCGATCGCGAACACGGCTCGCACGACAACCAGCTGATCTGGGAAGGCGTGTTTCCGATCGCCGGCGACGCCGCGTGCAGCCAGAACAGCCTGATCGCGATCGATCGCTGGCTGTCGGCGATCGAACAGGACACGGCCGCGATGCCGCTCGCGCAGAAGATCGTCACCGACAAGCCGGCCGATCTCGGCGACACGTGCTGGGACGGCGTCGGTCAGAAGCTGACGAATACGCTGTGCAGCTCGCTGGTCGTGCCGATCTTCGGCACGCCGCGCATCGTCGCCGGCGACGCGATCAGCACCGACACCAACAAGTGCCAGCTCAAGCCGCTGAACCGAGATGACGACTACGGGCCGACCGGCTTCAGCGACGCGCAATGGGCGCGGATGGAAGCGCTGTATCCGGACGGCGTCTGCGATTTCAGCAAGCCCGGCGTCAGCCAGCAGAAGACGATCCCGTGGCTGAGCTACCAGGACCGCAACGGCAACGTCGTCTACGGCGGCACGCCGCTGCCGGCCGCGTCAGCGAATGACGGCATCGGCTGGATGAGCCCGGCGTTCCGTGGTTTTACCTGGTAACGGTGCGATGCCCGTTCGCGGCGACGCCGCCGCGAACGGGCATCGCGATACTGCATCCGGAGGAGGCGTCGTTCGCCGCGCGACGCCTTAATCAGCCATCGCGCCGCGCCGGCCGTCGCCGGCCTGCGCACCGACCGTCCAACGGGGGCTTCCGATGCTCGCTCATCTCTACACCGGCGTACTGGTCTTCATCGCCGTGCTCGCGGTGTTCACGTTCTACGGCACGATGAAGCAGGTCAATCCGTACGGCCGCTACGCGAAGCCGAGCGACCGTCACACGATGACGGCGCGGCCGGCGTGGCTGCTGTTCGAGTCGCCGCAGTGGTGGGCGTTCGCGGTGACGTTCTGGCTCACCGCGCA
>DASSVA010000447.1:0-6512 GCA_035706385.1 Solimonas sp.
CGGCGCGTTGTTGTCGACCAGCACCTTGAGTTCCTGGCGGCCCCAGCCGACCGTGCCGCCGGCGTAGACGTCGGCGATGTCGAAGATCGCGTGCTCGCTGTACATGCGGCCGGCGTTGCCGACGTTCCAGACCGCTTCGAGACCGTTCTTCGGAAACGGGAACGGAATCGCGCCGGCGATGCCTTTGACGCCCTTGCCGCCGTCGATCAGTTCGGCGTTCACCGCGTTGCTCTTCGCGCGCGCGCAGGTCTGCGGCGCATCGTCGAAATCGCGATGGCTCGGATAGACGTTCATCCGGTACGTGTCCGGATATTTCTTCAGCAGCGCTTTCTCGCCGTCGCTGAGACGGTCGGCGTACTGCGCCATGTTCGCGGCGCTGATCGTGAACAGCGGCTTTTCGTTCGCATACGGCCCCGGCTCGTAACCGGATTTCTTCGTCACGCCGGGCCAGCTGCCCTTGAACCGGCCGGTCCATTGCGCGACGCCGGACGCGCTGCCGGCTTTCTCGCCGCCGTTGCAGGTCAGCTTGTCGCCGCCGAGCGCGGCCGCTTCGGCGGCAGTGACGCCGGCAGAAGCCGCGAACGACACCAGCGCGAGCGCACCGGCGCAGACGAATGCCGCGAATGCCGTCTTCAGAACCACGCTTGTCTCCTCGCCGCACCGCAGCGTCGACCAGAGTGGTCAACCGCCACGGCATGCAGGTTTTTGCAGGAGCGCCCCATGGGCGCGACCGCGATCTGCGAACGACGCACAGCGCTCGCCGCGGTCGCGCCCATGGGGCGCCCCTGCAGGCGAAATTTCGGTGTTGTGCGCGCGTCGCACTCGTCAGGCTGCTGGCGCGATCGTCGGCGTGCGGCGGCCCTTGACCCTGACCTTGAAGCTCATCGCCGGACCCGGCGTCGGCGCGGTCTTGGTCTTCAGTTCGTAATCCGGCGATTCGAATTCGAGATCGAAGTTGTAGAACACTTCGGCCATCGTCATCGCCAGCAGCACTTCAGCAAGGCTCTTGCCGAGGCAGGTGTGGTGGCCGCGGCCGTACGGCGAGTACGCACCGACCTGCATGTGCTCGGCGCGCGGCTTGGCGTAGCGATCGATGTCGAACTTGTCGGCGTCCGGATAGAACTCGCTCTGGAAATGCGGTACGGCGGTGCCGAGATAGATCATCTCGCCTTCGCGGATCAGGCAGCCGCCGAACACGAAATCCTTGTTCGCGGTGCGAATCTGCGCGACCGCGATCGGATACAGGCGCATCGTCTCCATGATCGCGCCGTTCAGCGCCGGCAGATCCTTCATGAACTCGTCTTCGTTGACCGGCCGGCCTTTCGCGTACAGCGCGTCGACTTCGGCGTGGATGCGCGCGAGCACGTCCGGATGCTTGAGCACGGTGTAGACGATCGCCGAGGTCGTGTTGGCGACGGTGTCGAGGCCGGCGACGTACGGGCCGGTCATCAGCATCACCAGATCGCCTTTCGGCACCAGATCCGGATCGCGCTGATGCGCTTCCATCACGTCGTCGATCAGCGTCTTGAATTCTTCCGGCGTCGCGCCGCCCGAGGCGATGCGCTGTTCGTACTGGCGGATCATCTGATGACCGAGCTCGAACATGCGTGCTTTCGCGCGCTTGTACTTCGGCATCTTCATCAAAAACTTCGGACGCTGACGCGTGACCAGCACGTTGAGGATGTAGAGGATCGTCGTGCGGATGTCCCGCACGTATTCGCGCGGCGTCTGGCCGGTCAGCACCATGCCGAGCTGCTCGACGACGATGTACTGCATGGCCTCGACCACCGGCACTTTCCTGCCGGGTTTCCAGTCGCGCAGCAGCGCGGTGCGCGTGATGTCGAGCACTTCCTGATAGCGACCCTTGATCGATTCCTTCGAGAAGCCGCGCTTCATCACCGCGCGCAACTGCTTGTGCAGTTCACCGTCGACCGCGGTCAGCATCTTCGATGCGCCGAACTCGTGCACCAGCGGTTCCCAGGCTTCCTTCGAGCGCAGCGATTCCTTGCCTTCGCGCGTGCCCATGAAGGTCGCCGCTTCGGCGCCGGCGATCACCGTCAGCTCGTTGCCGAACACGCGCACGCGGTACGCCGAGCCGTAATCGCGATAGCAGCGCGCGAAGAACTTGGCAGGACTCGCGGCCATTTCGAGCGTGCTGCCGAGCAGCGGCAGGCCGCGCACCAGTGGCGGGCGCGGCGCGGTGGCGATGTCGGACATGGCGGGGACGGCAGTGTTCATGATGTCGTTCTCAGGCTGCTTTCTGTTGCGCAACGGCGTTGGTCTTGACGATCAGCTTGTTGATGCGTCGCGCGTTATGGTGGTTGTAGTCGTAGTCGACGTGGCCGTCGCCGTCGAGCAGTTCGGCGTTCGGGAAACGCTTCATCAGCTCCTGGATCATCAGGCCGCCCTGCACGCGCACCAGATACGTGCCGATGCAGAAATGCGCGCCGGCACCGAATACGAGATTGCCGTCGAGGCGGCGCGTGATGTCGAGCTGCATCGGGTTCTGCCATTTCGCCGGATCGATCCACGCGGCGGTCAGATTGAGCAGGACCGACTGGCCTTTCCTGAAATGCTGGCCGCGCCATTCGATGTCTTCCGACACGAAGCGGAACTGCGGCGTCTTGCCGAACGCGCCGACGCGCAGCAGTTCGATGATCGCGTTCTCCATCAGCTCCGGCTTTTCGCGCAGCAGCGCGTACTGGTCCGGATTGCTGAGCAGGCCCTTGATCGCGTAGGTGTGCAGGTCGGTCGCGGTGTCGGAACCGGCGACGATCACCGCCTGGATCACCGAGACGATCTGGTAATCGGTCAGCGAATCGCCGTTCTCCGACGCCGACACCAGGCTGCCGATGAAGTCGTCGCCCGGATGCGCGGCGGCGCGGCGTTCCTTGATGATGTCGAGGAAATACTGGAAACCCGGCAACGTGTCCTGCATCGCCTGTTCGCGGACTTTCGGCGGCAGGTTGATGCGCGTCGACTTGACGACGTTGACGGCGAAGTCGTGGAAGAACGTCTCCATGTTGGTCGGCACGTCGACCATGCGCGCGATCGAGCGCACCGGCAGCTTCTCGGCGATCATCGTGAACGCGTCGAACTCGTCCGGCGTGCCGATCTCGTCGAAACAGGTGACGATCAGGTCGCGGATCTTCGCGTCGATCTTGCCCATCACCGGCTTCGAGAACGCCGGCATCGTCAGCTTGCGCAGGCGCAGATGCTCTTTCGGATCGACGACGAACAGGCCGGCGTCGATCGCGCGCTCGAAATGGTTCTGCTCGGCGAACGGTTTCGCCGGCGGCGCGTGCTCCCAGTGCTTGTAGCTGGTCGAGAAGCGGTTGTCCTTGAGCATGTCCATCAGCGCATCGTGACTGCTGACAACCCACATCTGCAGGTCCTTGTGCCAGGCGATCGGGTAATCCGCGATCAGCCGGTTCCAGGTCGCCCACGGCGAGCGGATGAAATCCTTCGAATACGGATTGAAGATCGTGCCGTCGATCTCGACGCGGTTCGCTGCGGCTGCGCTTGCACTCATGGTCCGGCTCCTCGTGCGGCCGTCGCGGCGGCCTTTTTTACGGTGGCTTGCGCCTGGATTTCAGTTTTGCAAACGCATTCTCGAAATTCTTACTCCGCATGGAGTAGGCCCCGCTGCGGCCGGCCGGCGGCCTATGATGGCGAACGCATTTCAGCGGAGCCCCGCCATGTCCGGCCTGATCGCCCTGTTCTTCGCCGGCGCGCTGCTCGTCAACGGCGTGCCGCATTTCGTCAACGGCGTCAGCGGCCGTCGCTTCCCGACGCCGTTCGCGACGCCGCCGGGCCGCGGCGAATCGACGGCGCGCACCAACGTGCTGTGGGGCGCGCTCAATTTCGCGGCCGGCTACGGTCTCGGCTGGCGGTTCGCGCAGTTCGACGCGACGCAGACCGCGCAGATCGCCGCGCTCGTCGCCGGCGGCCTGCTGATGGCGCTGGCGATCGGTGAATATTTCGGCCGGCGCTACGGCGGCGACCGCGCCGAGCCGAAATCGTGAAGATGCGCATCAGCTGCGCGCCGACAAACTGAGGAGATTGCGATGCCCTATGCCGCCGTCAACGGCCAGAAGCTCTATTACGAAGACAGCGGCGGCGCGCGGCCGGCGATCGTCTTTTCGCACGGCCTGCTGATGGACCACGAAATGTTCGCGCCGCAGGTCGATGCCTTGCGCGATCACTGGCGCTGCATCGGCTGGGATGAACGCGGCCACGGCCGCACCGCGGGCGATGCGATCGCGCCGTTCTCGTATTACGACTCGGCCGACGATCTCGCCGCGCTGCTCGACCATCTCGGCATCCAGCGCGCGGTGCTCGCCGGCATGAGCCAGGGCGGCTATCTGTCGCTGCGCTGCGCGCTGCGCCATCCGCAACGCGTGCGCGCGCTGATCCTGATCGACACGCAGGCGCAGACCGAGGATCCGGCCAAGACCGGCGGCTATCGGCAGTTGCTCGAAGCCTGGGCGCAGCACGGCCTCGCGCAGCCGATCGCCGATACCATCGCGCAGATCATTCTCGGTTCCGGCTGGGCCGGCACGCCGGCCTGGCAGGAAAAATGGCGCGGCTGGCGGGCGCACAACCTGATGGCGAGCTTCGAGACGCTGGTCAGCCGCGACGACATCAGCGACCAGCTCGCGCGCATCGCGGTGCCGGCGCTGGTGATCCACGGCGAGGCCGATGCCGCGATCTCACTCGACCGCGCGCGCGACATGGCGGCGCGTCTGCCGCACGCGCAACTCGTCACCGTGCCGGCCGCCGGCCACGCCGCGAACCTGACGCATCCGCAGCCGGTCAACGCGGCGATCGAAACGTTCCTCGCCGGTTTGCGCGACTGAGGTGCACTCGCGCCGTTGCAGGAGCGCCCCATGAGGCGCTTCCTGCAAGGCATTCACTCGTCACATCGTCGTCGCGCGGCTCGCGTCTTTCAGTGCGACCGCGCGGTCGCGGAACAGCCACGCGCCGAGCGCCGGCAGCAGGCAGATCGCGCCGAGCATGTTGACGAGGAACATGAAGCTCAGCAGCAGGCCCATGTCGCCCTGATACTTGAGCGCCGAGAACGTCCAGGTGCCGACGCCGATCGCCATCGTGATCGCCGTGAACACCGCCGCGGTGCCGCGTTCGAGCATCGCCTCGCGGAACGCCTCGGCGAACGAATGCTGCTCGGCGAGATGGTGCTGGATGCGCTCGAACAGGTAGATGCCGTAATCGACGCCGACGCCGACGCCGAGCGCGACGACCGGCAGCGTCGCGACTTTCAGGCCGATGTGCATCGACGCCATCAGCGCGTTGCAGAAGATCGACACCATCGTCAGCGGCACCAGCACGCAGATCGTCGCGCGCCACGAGCGGAACGTCAGCAGGCACAGCAGCGCGAGCGCGCCGAAGATTGCCAGCAGCATCTTCGCCTCGGCCGCCTCGACCGCCTCGTTGGTCGCCGCCATCACGCCGACGTTGCCGCTCGCCAGACGGATCTTCACGCCGTCGACCGGATGATCCTTGATGAAGCGCTTGGCTTCGCGCACGGCGTGCGCGATCGTCGCGCCTTCATGGTTCTTCATGAACACCATGACCTGGATCGCCTTGCAGCCCTCGGTGTTGAATCCCATGTTCGGATCGAACGCCTTGGAGCCGGTCGACAGGCCGACGCTCGAACGCGGCAGTGCGCGCCAGCGCGGATTGCCTTCGTTGAACGCGGCGATCACCAGCTTGCCGATGCCGGCGACGCTGGTCACCGAACGCACGCCGTCGACGCCGCGCATGAACAGTTCGAGCTGGTCGATGACGTTGATGACCGGATAGTGCAGGCACGAGTCGCCGCTGAAATCCGGCGCCTCGACGATGATGCTGAGCACGTCGGTGCCGATGTTGTAGGTCGTCGCGATCTGCTGGTTGTCGTGGTTGTAGCGCGAGGTCGGGCGCAGCTCCGGCGCGCCGGTGCCGGAATCGCCGATCACCAGACCGCGCGACAGCTGCGTCGTGCCGATCAGCAGCACGAGACAGACGGCGAACACGCCGAGCGCGAACTTCGGCGTCGCGCAGCGCGCCATCTGGTTCCAGATCGCCATCTGCCGCGGCGACGGCGGCTTCAGCGAGCTGGCGCGGCTGCGTTCCTCGAGCTTCACGTGCGTGAGGATGATCGGCAGGATCATCTTGTTGGTGACGATCATCAGCAGCACGCCGAGACAGGCGGTGATGCCGAGTTCGTGCACGATCGGGATGTCGATCAGCATGATCACGGCGAAGCCGAGCGCATTGGTCAGCAGCGCGACCGCGCCGGGAATGAACAGCTTGCGGAACGCCGCGCGCGACGCCTCGATCGCCGTGCAGCCGCGCACGACTTCGTTGCGCCAGGCGTTGGTCATCTGCACCGCGTGGCTGACGCCGATCGAGAAGATCAGGAACGGCACGAGGATCGACATCGGATCGATGCCGAAACCGATCAGCGGCAGGATGCCGATCAGCCACAGCACCGGCAGCAGCGCGACGAC
>DASSVA010000448.1:0-2690 GCA_035706385.1 Solimonas sp.
GGAGTAGGAGTCTGGAGATCGGACACTCACCGGCCTCGGCGAGCGTCCAGACCGCGTATTGGCGGGGCTGCGGGCCGAGGCGTCAATAGCCCGATCGCCGCGCAAACCGGTCGCCTCGGCTTGAGACGCCGCAGGCCAACCCTCAGACTCGCGCCATGCCACGCTCGAAACTCGCTCCGCTGATCGCCCCCTCCATCCTTTCGGCCGACCTCGCACGGCTCGGGGATGATGTCGCCAAGGTTCTCGCCGCCGGCGCCGACTGGGTGCATTTCGACGTGATGGACAACCATTACGTGCCCAACCTGACGTTCGGCCCGAGCATCGCCGAGGCGCTGCGCAAGTACGGCATCAAGGCCACGCTCGACGTGCACCTGATGATCGAGCCGGTCGATGCCCTGGCCCAGCTGTTCGCCAAGGCCGGCGCGGACATCATCACCTTCCACCCCGAGGCCACCCGGCATGTCGATCGCAGCCTGCAGGCGATCCGCGACGCCGGCTGCAAATCCGGCCTGGTGTTCAACCCGGCGACGCCGCTGGACGCGCTGACCTATGTGCTCGACAAGGTCGACGTGGTGCTGCTGATGTCGGTCAACCCCGGCTTCGGCGGCCAGAGCTTCATCCCGAGCGCGCTGAACAAGCTCGCCGACGCGCGCGCGCTGATCGATGCGTACGTGGCGAAACATCCGGGCCGCGAGATCCGCCTGGAGATCGACGGCGGCGTGAAGACCGACAACATCGGCGCGATCGCCAGGGCCGGCGCCGACACCTTCGTCGCCGGCAGCGCGATCTTCGGCGCCAGCGATTACGCGGCGACGATCGCGGCGATGAAAGCGGAGATCGCCAAGGCCGGATAGTTTCCGCCGTCATTGCGAGGAGCGCAGCGACGAAGCAATCCAGCTGCGCCGCCAGATCGGGCCAAGCAGCTGGATTGCTTCGTCGGCCTTCGGCCTTCTCGCAATGACGATTCAGAGTTTTTCCGTAGCGCGTACCCGCCGTGCCAAACGCACAACCATCACCAGCGCCGCCGCGCACAGCAGCGCGGCGGCGAAGTAGACCGGCCGGTAGTTCTGTGCGACCACCAGCAATCCGCCGAGCGGGCCGGCGAGGCTCATCGCCACGTCGCTGAACACGGTGTAGATCGCGAGCGCGGCACCGCGGTTCTCGTCCGGAATGCGCTGCAGCGCCTCGATGGCGAGTGCCGGAAACAGCAGCGCGAAACCGGCGCCGGCGAGCGCCGAGCCGGCCGTGGTCAGCCACGCCGAACCGGCGCCGGCGACGATCGCCAGCCCGATGCATTCGGCCGCGAACGAGACGATCGCGACGTGATAGCCGCCGCGATGGCGGATCGCATCGCTGAACAGCAGGCGCACGCCGATCATCGCCGCAGTGAACGCCGACAGCGCCAGCGCCGCGCCATCCCAGTTGCGGCTCGCGAAGTGCAGCACGATGAAACTGGCGATCACGCCGAAGCCCGCGCCGCCGCAGGCGAGGCCGGTTCCGAACGGCGCGACGCGCGCGAGCAGATGACGCAAGGCCAGCGGCCGGCCCGGCACGACCGCGACCGCCGTACTGCGCCGCGCCAGCGCATACATCGCCACGGCCGAGAACATGCACATCGCAGCGACGGCGACGAGGCCGAAGCGGTGATCGAGCCAGATGCCGAGCGGCGCGCCGATGCCCATCGCGCCGTAAGTGAAAATGCCGTTCCAGGAAATCGCCGCCGCCATGTGTCCGGTGTCGGCGCGGCGTGCCGCCCACATGATGGTCGCCGTGGCGACGAAGCTTTCGCCGCCGCCGAGCACGATGCGCGCGGCGAGCAGCACACCGAGCGACAGCGCCGGCGACGACGGCAGCGCCGCGAACGCCAGCAACGCACCGCTGGCCATCATCCCGATCAGACCGCGCAGCACGGCGCGCTTGGGGCCTTCGCGATCGATGAATCTGCCGGCGAAACCGCGGCTCAGCAGCGTCGCCAGATACTGCGTGCCGATCGCGATGCCGACGATCACCGTGCCATAGCCGAGCCGGAAATGGACGAAGCCCGGCAGCGTCGCGATCTGCAGGCCGATCGTCAGGTAGGCGGTGAAGGTCGACAGCAGCGGAACGATGCTGCTGGCCGGCGGAAGCACGTTGCGCATGAGCGGCGGCACAGAAAAAGGTGGCTACTGTAGCCGAGCCGGCGGACGCTCATGCGATCGGCGCGGTAGTGCCTCCGTTTGAAATAAAAGCATCCGTCATTGCGAACCGCGCAGCGGCGAAGCAATCCAGCGGCACGGCCGGATTGCGCCCTGCAGCTGGATTGCTTCGTCGACCTTCGTCTCCTCGCAATGACGAATTTCAAACTGAGGCACGACTATCGGCGCAGGCCCGATGATCGGTGCGGTGGCTTCGCGTATAGTGCGGACCCGATTTCCGCGATTTTCTCGCACGAGACCGAGACCATGCTTCAGTCCCTGCAATGGACCGCGTACCCGCGCGGCTGGTGGCGATGGCGCTGACCAGCGCCGCGGCTGACGCCGCCCGTCCCTTTCCGTTTCCGCAAGACTGAAGACCATGACGCAATACAATCGCATCGCGCTGACGCGCGAGCTTCCCGGCGACCTCGACACGCCGGTCGGCGCCTATCTCAAGCTGGCCCACAAGCCCTATTCGTTCCTGCTCGAATCGATGGTCGGTGGCGAGCAATGGGG
>DASSVA010000449.1:0-8331 GCA_035706385.1 Solimonas sp.
CGGCCGCGATGCGTCGGCGCCGGCGCGCTCGAGCATCGCCGTCACCGGCCCCGGATTCCAGGTTCGCGACATCAGTCCGGCCTTGGCTTCCGCGGGCGACGGCGAATGGCGGATCAGCGCGATGATCTCGTCGATGTTGGCAAGCGCGACCGACAGACCTTCCAGCACGTGTGCGCGCTCGCGCGCCTTGCGCAGCAGATAGCGCGTGCGGCGCGTGACGACTTCGCGGCGATGGCGGACGAAGATTTCGAGCAGCTGCTTGAGGTTCAGCAGGCGCGGCTGGCCGCTGTCGAGCGCGACCATGTTGAAGTTGAAGCTGTCCTGCAGCTGCGTGTAGCGGAACAGGTTGTTGAGCACGACGTCCGCGTTCTCGTTGCGACGCAGCTCGATCACCATCCGCATGCCGGACTTGTCCGACTCGTCGCGCAGCTCGGTGATGCCTTCGACTTTCTTTTCCTTGACCAGCTCGGCGATTTTTTCGAGCAGCCGCGCCTTGTTCACCTGATACGGCAGCTCGGTGACGATGATCGCCTGCTTGTCGTGGCCGATGTCCTCGAAATGCGTGCGTGCGCGGACGACGATGCGGCCGCGGCCGGTCGAATACGCGTCGACCAGGCCGGCCGCGTCGAGCAGCAGGCCGGCGGTCGGAAAATCCGGCGCCGGAATATGCACCATCAGACCGGCGACATCGATCGCCGGATTGTCGATCAGCGCGATGCAGCCATCGACGACTTCATTGAGATTGTGCGGCGGGATGTTGGTCGCCATGCCGACCGCGATGCCCGACGCGCCGTTGATCAACAGCTGCGGCACCTTGGTCGGCAGCACCGACGGCTCCTGCTCGGAACCGTCGTAGTTCGGCTGGAAGTCGATCGTGTCCTTGTCGAGATCGGCGAGCAGCTCGTGCGTGAGCTTCTTCATCCGCACTTCGGTGTAACGCATCGCCGCCGGGAAATCACCGTCGACCGACCCGAAGTTGCCCTGGCCGTCGACCAGCAGATAGCGCATCGAGAAGTCCTGCGCCATGCGGACCATCGTGTCGTAGACCGACGCGTCGCCGTGCGGATGGTATTTGCCGATCACGTCGCCGACGATGCGCGCCGATTTCTTGTACGGCTTGTTGTAGTCGTTGCCGAGCTCCTTCATCGCGTACAGCACGCGGCGATGGACCGGCTTGAGACCGTCGCGCGCATCCGGCAGCGCGCGACCGACGATCACGCTCATCGCATAGTCGAGGTACGAGCGCTTCATCTCGTCTTCGAGATTGACGCTGAGAATTTCCTTGGCGAAATCAGTCATGGAGCTCGGTCACAATTCGGGCATCTGCCCCGCACGCGCGGGGCCGTATCGATGGATATTCAATACAGATTCGGATGGCGGAAAAAACCGCCGCCAAAGGCTCTCGCAGCAGCTCTTTTTTTGACGCGAAATTGTAACACGAACACAGGCTTGGCGCCGATTTTCCGGGCCGCTGCGCGACTTGACTTATGGACCCTTTTGCAGGACGAAAAGCACCCGTTCGCGCGTCGGTTTTTCGATCACGCCGCGTTCGCAGACGATCGCGTCGATCAGCGCCGCCGGCGTGACGTCGAACACCGGATTGAACGCATCGAAACCGGCCGGCGCGATCAAGGCGCCGCGGAACTCGGTCAGCTCGCTCGCCAGCCGTTCCTCGATCGGAATCGACGCGCCGTCCGGGCAGTCGGGATCGAACGTGCCGCTCGGCGCGACGACCATGAACTTCACGCCGTGCCGTTTCGCGGCGACCGCCAGCGCGTACGTGCCGATCTTGTTCGCGGTGTCGCCGTTGGCGGCGATGCGGTCGGCACCGACGATCACCCAGTCGATCTTCTCGCGGCTCATCAGATGCGCGACCGCGCCGTCGGCGACCAGCTTCGCGGGAATGCCCTCCTGCTGCAGTTCCCAGGCCGTCAGCCGCGCGCCCTGCAGCCACGGCCGCGTCTCGGTGTTGTAGACCTGCGCGACATGGCCCTGCGCATGCGCGGTGCGGATCACGCCGAGCGCGGTGCCGTGGCCGCCGGTCGCCAGCGCGCCGGTGTTGCAATGCGTGACGATCTTCGCGCCGGGCGCGATCAGCGCCGCGCCGAGTTCGCCCATCCGCAGGTTCTGCGCGAGATCTTCCTCGTGGATGCGGATCGCTTCGGCTTCCAGCGCGTCGACGTCGGCCTGCGCCTGCCAGCAGCGGCGCATCCGTTCGAGCGCCCAGCGCAGGTTGACGGCGGTCGGCCGCGACGCCGCGAGCGTCTCGAACGCCTGCGGCAGCGCCGCGGCGTCGGCGCGGACCGCCAGCACCAGACCGTAAGCGGCGGCGATGCCGATCGCCGGCGCGCCGCGCACCGCCATGCCATGAATCGCCGCCGCGACGTCGGCGGCATCGCGGCATTCGAGATAACGCACATCGGCCGGCAGCAGGCGCTGGTCGAGCAGGCACAGATGCGTGTGTTTCCAGACGATCGGCCGGACGGCATCGACGACGGGCATGGCGGGCGTAGCGGCGGACATGAAGGCCTCGGTTAAACTTCGCGGATTCCATTCTACCGTCGCCTCTTCGTTCGAACCCGTCATGCAGACCGCAGACCTGCTGCTCGCGCCACGCTGGTTGATCCCGATCGAGCCGGAAGGCGTGGTGCTCGAAGACCACGCGCTGGTCGTCGACGGCGGCCGCATCGAAGCCGTGCTGCCGCTCGCCGACGCGCGCGTGCGCTACGACGCGCGGCAGACAGTCGCGCTGCCGCAGCACGCGCTGCTGCCCGGCTTCGTCAACCTGCACACGCATGCGGCGATGAGCCTGCTGCGCGGCATCGCCGACGATCTGCCGCTGATGGACTGGCTGCAGAACCACATCTGGCCGGCCGAAGGCGCGCATGTCGGCGCGGCGTTCTGCGAAGACGGCCTGCGCCTCGCGTTCGCCGAGATGATCCGCGGCGGCACGACCTGCGTGAACGACATGTACTTCTTCCCGGACGCGACCGCGCGCATCGCCGTCGAAGCCGGGCTGCGCGCGACCGTCGGCCTGATCGTCTTCGACTTTCCGAGCGCCTGGGGCAAGGACGCCGGCGACTACATCCACAAGGGCGTCGCGCTGCACGACCAGCTGAAAGGCGAAGCGCTGGTCCGCACGATCTTCGCGCCGCATGCGCCGTACACCGTGGCCGACGCGCCGCTGCTGAAGGTGCGCCAGTACGCCAACGAGCTCGGCATCGGCATTCACATGCACGTGCACGAGACCGCGCACGAAGTCGCATCGGCGCTTGCCGCGACCGGCAAGCGGCCGTGGGCGCGCTTGCGCGAACTGGAACTGCTCGGCCCGGACTTCATCGCCGTGCACATGACGCAGCTCGATGACGACGAGATCGCCGAAGCCGCGCAATACGGCGTGCACGTCGCGCATTGCCCGGAATCCAACCTCAAGCTCGCGAGCGGTTTCGCGCCGGTCGACAAACTGCTGCGCGCCGGCGTCAACGTCGGCATCGGCACCGACGGCGCCGCCAGCAACAACGATCTCGATCTGCTCGGCGAGATGCGCAGCGCCGCGCTGCTCGCCAAGGCGGTCGGCGGCGACCCGGCCGCGCTGCCGGCCGCCAGCGCGCTGCGGATGGCGACGCTCGGCGGCGCGAAGGCGCTCGGCCTCGATGGCGAGATCGGCTCGCTGCTCAAAGGCAAGTCCGCCGATTGCATCGCCGTCGATCTGAGCGCCGCGGCGACGCAGCCGGTCTACAACGTGTTGTCGCAGATCGTCTACGCCGCGAGTCGCGATCAGGTCAGCGACGTGTTCGTCGCCGGCCGCGCGCTGCTGCGCAATCGCCAGCTCACCACGCTCGACGAAGCCGCGGCGATCGCCAGGGGGACCGAATGGCGCGCGAAGATCAAATCCTGATGCCTTGCCCATCCGTCATTGCGAGGAAGCCGAAGGCTGACGAAGCAATCCAGATGCGCAGCTCAATCCGGTGGCGGTGCTGGATTGCTTCGTCGCCATGCTCCTCGCAATGACGGGATCGAAAAAAATGACTTCCACAAACGTCGACGCGCGCGAGATCGCGAACTTCGACCGCCTCGCCTCGCGCTGGTGGGATCCGCGCGGCGAGATGGCGACATTGCATCAGATCAATCCGCCGCGCGTGCGCTACGTCGAACAGTGCGTCGGCGGCCTGAACAACAAGCGCGCGCTCGACGTCGGTTGCGGCGGCGGCCTGCTCAGCGAAGCGCTCGCCGCCGAAGGCGCGAACGTGCTCGGCATCGACATGGCGGCCGAGCTGGTCGACGTCGCGACGCTGCACGCGCTCGAATCCGGGCGCACGGTCGAATACCGGCAGATCGCCGCCGAAACGCTCGCCGCCGAGCAGCCGGCGACCTTCGACCTGGTCTGCTGCATGGAAATGCTCGAGCACGTTCCCGAGCCGGCATCGGTGATCGACGCGTGCGCGCAACTCGTCCGCCCCGGCGGCGACGTGATCTTCTCGACGATCAACCGTCACCCGAAGGCATTCGCGCTCGCCGTCGTCGGCGCCGAATACGTGATGAACCTCGTGCCGCGCGGCACGCACGAATACGAGAAATTCATCCGCCCGTCGGAACTCGACCGCTGGGCGCGGCACGCCGGCCTCGACGTCGTCGGCGTCAAGGGCCTGCGCTACAACCCCTTGCTGAAGTCGGCGCGGCTGTCCGACGATCTCGACATCAATTACTTCATGCATTGCCGGCGCCCCGCATGAACCGCGCCCTTCAAGTTCCGGCACTCGCCGCACCGAAAGCGGTGCTGTTCGACCTCGACGGCACGCTGGTCGACACCGCGCCCGATCTCGGCCACGCCGCCAATCTCGTGCGCGCCGAACTCGGGCAGCCGCCGCTGCCGCTCGCCGATTACCGGCCGGTCGCATCGGCCGGCGCGCGCGGCCTGCTCGGCATGGCGCTCGCGATCACGCCCGAGCACGCCGACTTTCCGGTTCATCGCGACCGCTTTCTCGAACTGTATCGCGCCAACCTGACGCACCGGTCGCGGCTGTTCGACGGCATGGACACGCTGTTCGCGGCGATGACGGCATGCGGCGCACGCTGGGGCGTCGTCACCAACAAACCGGAATGGCTGACGACACCGCTGCTCGCCGGCCTGCGGCTCGACGCCGGCTGCGCGTGCGCGGTCAGCGCCGATCAGGTCGCGCGGCCGAAGCCGGCGCCCGATTCGCTGCTGCATGCCTGCGAACTGCTCGCGCTGTCGCCGCGGGACTGCTGGTACGTCGGCGACGACAAGCGCGACATCACCGCCGGTCACGCGGCCGGCATGGTCACGATCGCCGCCGACTGGGGTTACCTCGGCGCCGACGGGCCGATCGAGACCTGGGGCGCCGACCGCATCGCGCGCACGCCGCAGCAGCTCGCCGGCTGGCTGTCGCCATGAGCTGGCGTTCTCCCGCGCAGGGCGGTCTGCAGAGCCTCGACACGATGGCGCAGCTGCTGCGCGGCCGCGCCAACCGCTACGCGTGGCTCGGCCTGTTCGTCGCGATGCTCGCGATCATTGCCGCGACACTGCTGAGCTGCCAGTACGAACAGGGCGATTACAGCTGGAGCGGCCTGCTCGCCGTGCAGCAGAACAATCCCGCGCTGTGGGCGCTCGACGTGATGCCGTTCGCGTTCCTGATCTGGGGCCAGTACATCGGCAGCGTGATGTCGTACCAGGCCGGCGCGATGGTGCTCGACGAAACCCGCGAGCTGCGCGACGAGGCCAATCGCCTGCAATACGAGCTGAGCCGCCAGCCGGTCGCCGGCCACGCGATCGGGCTGCCGAACCGGCATACGCTGATCGCCGCGATCAATCGCAACATCAACCGCACGTCACGCCGGCCCGGCAACTTCGCGGTGCTGGTGCTGACCACCGAGCATTACCACGAGATCGCGCAGGCGCATGGCGAAACCGCGGCGACGCAGTACATCTCGCAGCTCGGCGAGCGCCTGCAGAGCGTGACCGGCAGCGACGACACGCTCGCGCATTTCGGCGACGACGATTTCGGCATCGTGCTCGCGCACGCGTCGGAC
Organism: Solimonas sp.; assembly: GCA_035706385.1. Classification (GTDB taxonomy): domain Bacteria; phylum Pseudomonadota; class Gammaproteobacteria; order Nevskiales; family Nevskiaceae; genus Solimonas. The sequence continues at coordinate 6,052 of DASSVA010000449.1, forward strand.
GAAGCCGCCGCGCGCCACCTCGCGAGCCGCGTGCAGCTCGCGCTCGACGTGCCGATCACGATGGGCCGCAGCGCATTCTCGCTGCGCGCGAGCGTCGGCATCGCACTGTACCCGGCGCACGGCGCCGATGCCGAAACGCTGTTGCGCCACGCCGAGACCGCGAAATACGCGGCGGTCGCGACGCGCCGCGATTACCTCGTCTACGAACCGTCGCTCGACGACGCGCGCACCGAAGTCTCGCGGCTGATCGCCGAATTGCACGGTGCGCTGTACAACGACGGCCTCGGCGACGATTACCAGCCGCAGATTCCGCTGCACGAAGGTCTGCCGCGCCGTCTGCGCCTGCTGCCGTACTGGGAGCATCCGCGTCGCGGCCGTCTCGCCGAAGCCGACTTCCTGCACCTGCCCGACCGCATCGGCCTCGTGCACGGCCTGACGACCTGGCTGCTGCGTGAAGGTCTCGCGCGCCTCACGCAGTGGCGCGCGACCGGCGCCGCCGACCTGCAACTCGTGCTGCGACTGCCGGACGCCGCCTTGCGCGAACTCGGCTTCGTCGACCTGATCCAGCGCATGCTGCAGTCGCACGATCTGCCGGGTTCGGCGCTGGTCGTCGAATTCAGCGAAGCCGCGCTGCTGCAGGCCAGCGCCACGCAGCGCGCGCAACTCGCGGCCCTGCGCCAGTCCGGCATCCAGTTGTGCCTGACCGGCGTCGGCGCGCCCGGCGCCTCGGCGCTGACCGCGCTGTATCACCCGATCGACGAATACCGGCTGGCGCCGGCGATCGTCGATCGCGCCGCGCGCGAAGCGCTCGCGCATCAGGCGCTGCAGAAAACGATGGAGATGACGCGCATGCTGAAACTGCGTGTGGTCTTCTCGGCGGTCGACAGTCCGCAGCAGCGCCAGCTCGCCGAAACGCTCGTCGGCGATTACGCCGAAGGCCTCGGCTACCGCGCCGCACTGACGCCGCAGGCAGTCGAGCGCTGGCTGCATCCGCGCGGCACCGCCTGATCCCTCTTTCCACCCAAGCTTCCCGACACGCCGATATGGCCGCGACCCTGCCTGCCTCGTATTCCCCTTCCGCCGATCTGCTCGACGGCCGCCACATCCTCATCACCGGTGCCGGCGACGGTCTCGGCCGCGCCGCCGCGCTGGCCTGCGCAAAACACGGCGCGACCGTGATCCTGCTCGGCCGCACGATCAAAAAGCTCGAAGCGGTGTACGACGAGATCGGTGCGGCCGGCGGCTCGGCGGCGATCTATCCGCTCAATCTCGCCGGCGCGACCTGGGCCGATTACTTCGAACTCGCGAGCACGATCGAACGCGAGTTCGGCGGTCTCGACGGCCTGCTGCACTGCGCGGCGCATTTCAAGGCGTTCACGCCGCTGTACGACGTCGAACCGAAGGAATGGGTCGAAAGCCTGCAGGTCAACCTGACCGCGGCCTATTCGCTGACGCGGCATTGCCTGCCTCTGCTGAGCAAGGCCGAGGACGCGTCGATCGTGTTCGTCGGCGATCGCGCCGGCCGCGAGCCCAAACCGTTCGCCGGCATCTACGGCATCGCCAAGGCCGGCATCGAACAGATGGCGCAGATGTGGGCAAGCGAGCTGCAATCGAATCCGAAGCTGCGCGTCAACACTTTCGATCCGGGACCGCTGCGCACCGAACTGCGCCTGAAAGGCTATCCGGGCGAATTGATCGAGCAGTCGCCGCTGCCGGAAACGGCGACACCGGCGCTGCTGTGGCTGCTCGGACCCGACAGTCGCGGCGTCAGCGGCCAGCGGCTGTAAGTTTCGCAGCGCGCTTTTTGTGGAGCGCCTCGCTCAGCGGCGCTTGCGCGGCGGATGTTTCGGTTTCGACTTCATCGCTGAACGACCGCGAGCGGCGGGCGATGGTCGCCCGTCGCCCGTGCGCGTCGACGGACGTGTGTCCGCAGCGCGCCTGTCCGTCGGCCGCGCGTCACGCGACCGACGTGACGAACGCTGCGCACGCGCGCCGGAATCTTCGCGGCTGCCGGCATCGTCATCGTTGCGATACGAACGCCGCGCCGGTTTGCCTTTCGCGCCGCGCACTGTCGGCGCAGCCGCACGACCGCCGCGCGGCGCCGGTTCCAGGCCGACGTCGGCGCCGCTCATGCCGACCGCATCGAGCAGCGCCAGCAGTTCGGCCGGCGTCGCCTCGCGCGCGGTGCCGGATTTGATGCCGCGGCCGAGTTCGATCGGGCCGTAGCTGATGCGGATCAGGCGGCTGACCTGCAGCTTCTGCGATTCGATCAGGCGGCGG
>DASSVA010000450.1:0-2291 GCA_035706385.1 Solimonas sp.
CGGCGCACGCCCGGCAGCTTCGCCAGCGCCGCCGCCTGATTGGCCGACAGGCGCACGGCGAAGCCGAGCAGCGCGTGATCGTAATGCGCGAACACCTGTCCGCCGCCGACCTTGACCAGCAACGACTGCGCGAGCGCGACGATGCCGAGCCCATGCTCGCGCGTGCCGATCGCCGGCGTGTTCAGCTCGACGATGTACTGATCGGCGATCGGCTGTGGTGCCGCTTCGGCATTGACGATGAGCGAACCGAGGATGATGCCGGCTGCGAGCGATCGCAGCGCATTGCGCCTGTCTGCCATTTCCATTCTCCCTTGTTGACTGCTGTTGCCCGCCGGAACGGCAGGCACCTTGTGAAATCAGTTCACGGCCGCACCCCGAAAAATTTCCGGCCGGACAAAAGAAAGGCGGACCCGAAGGCCCGCCGAATGCTTGACCAAGCGATGAACTGAAGCGGGAATACCGTCCGTGGCGCCCACGACGTTCATTTTCCTGCGCCGCCCTGCGGATGACGCGGATCGCCTTCGATCCCGTCACCATAGTGATAAGGCGTCCAGCGGTGACGCCGGTGTCCGGCCGTCACTTCCGGCTGCGCTTCATATGGCCGTTCGACGTCGAGATAGACGTTGTAGCCGTCGCGCGTGTACTGCTGGTACGGCACCGGCAGCGCAGCGCCGCTGCTCCAGCCGTCGCCCTCCGGCCAGAACCACATCTGCGTCTCCGGCGCGAAGTAGAGGCGCTGGGCCGGGTAGTAGATGTAATGATGGGCGCCGCGATGCGCGACCGGCGGCGCGGCGCAGACCGCCGAGGCCGTCGCCAGGCCCAGCGCAACGATGCCCATCTTCAGCGATCCGATCATCACCGGTCCCGGCGAAACGTGGGTCGAGGCTAAGTCCGGGCGCTGAATTCAGCCTGAACTCGCCGACGCGGGACGCGGCGGACGCCATGCGATAATCGCGGCCCGCTTTCGCGCCGCTTCGAGCCATGGCCCGCCAGATCCTCGTCACCAACGCCCTGCCCTACGCCAACGGCCCGATTCATCTCGGTCACATGGTCGGCTACATCCAGGCCGACATCTGGGTCCGGTTCCAGCGATTGCAGGGCAATACCGTGCACTACGTCTGCGCCGACGATGCGCACGGCACGCCGATCATGCTCGCCGCCGAGAAGGCCGGGATCGCGCCGGAAGCGTTCATCGCGACGATCCAGGCGCAGCACGAGCGCGATTTCGCCGACTTCCTCGTCGCGTTCGATCACTACCACTCGACGCATTCCGAAGAGAATCGCCTGCTGTGCGAGCTGATCTACACGCGCCTGCGCGCCGGCTCGCCGGTCGCCGCCGAACGCGCGGCGATGCCGCCGGCGATCGCGCGGCGGACGATCCAGCAGCTCTACGATCCGCTCAAGGACATGTTCCTGCCCGATCGCTACATCAAGGGCGAATGCCCGAACTGCGGCACCGCCGACCAGTACGGCGACAACTGCGAGAACTGCGGCGCCGCGTATGCGCCGACTGACCTCAAGAATCCGCGGTCGGTCGTCTCCGGCGCGACGCCGGTGCTGAAGGACTCCGAGCATTTCTTCTTCGAGCTGCCGAAATTCCAGGCCTTTCTCGAAAACTGGCTCGAAGGCGAGGTCGCGCATCCGGCGATCAAGGCCAAGCTCAAGGAATGGTTCGCGTCCGGCCTCAAGGACTGGGACATCTCGCGCGACGCGCCGTATTTCGGTTTCGCGATTCCCGATGCGCCGGGGAAATTCTTCTACGTCTGGCTCGATGCGCCGATCGGCTACATGGCCTCGTTCAAGGCGCTGTGCGAGAAGCTCGCCGTCGACGGCAACCGCGAGGCCGCGGAAATCTTCGCCGAATACTGGGACCCGCAGCCGAGCGCCGCAGCCGAACGCAGCACCGATCCCGACGGCGCGTGGCCGCTGGCGACCGAGCTGCATCACTTCATCGGCAAGGACATCGTCAACTTCCACGGCCTGTTCTGGCCGGCGATGCTGCATGGCGCCGGCTTTCGCACGCCGACCGCGCTGCACGTCAACGGCTATCTGACGATCGACGGCGCCAAGATGAGCAAGAGCCGCGGCACCTTCATCAAGGCGCGCACGTACCTGAACCATCTGAACCCGGAATACCTGCGCTACTACTTCGCCGCCAAGCTCGGCAGCGGCGTCGACGATCTCGATCTGAACCTCACCGACTTCACGAACCGCGTCAACAGCGATCTGGTCGGCAAATACGTCAACATCGCCAGCCGCTGCGCCGGCTTCATCGACAAGCTGTTCGACGG
>DASSVA010000451.1:0-10365 GCA_035706385.1 Solimonas sp.
CGTGCTGATCGCGACGTTCTGGGCGTCGTGGTGCGGCCCCTGCATCCGCGAGCTGTCGCTGCTCGAACGGCTGCAGCAGGCGGCCGGGCGCGAACGCGTCGCGATCGTCGGCGTCGACTGGAACGACCGCGACGCGTCGTCCCGGCGACTGTGGCGGCAGCTGCAAAGCCTGCCGTTGACGCTGACGCGCGACGACGACGGCCGCGTCGGCGCGGCGTATGCGGTGCGGCGGATTCCGCGGATGTTCATCATCGACCAGGACGGCCGGGTCGCGTATTCACATACCGGCTACGACCCCGACACGTCGATCGCGACGATCGTCGACGAGGTCAACGAACTGCTGCGGCATCCGCCGGCCTCGCTGCTGCCGGCCGACGCGTAGACGCTGCCAAACGGCAGGCTCTAGACTGCGGCCGATCGATCACGGGAACGCCCCATCCATGCACGCGAGCAAGTTCATCGTCTGTGAGCATTGCGACGTCGTCTACGAGCGTGCCGACCTGGTGCGCAAGCAGACCGCGCTGTGCATCCGCTGCGGTGCGGAGCTGTACCGCGCACCGTCGATGCATCTGCAGACCATGCTCGCGCTGGTCGCGACCAGCCTGGTCGTGTTCGTGATCGCCAACGTCTATCCGCTGGTCGCGATGGACATGAACGGCGTCGAGAACCACAGCACGCTGCTCGGCGCGATCGTCGCAGCGTGGAACACCGGCGTCGGCTCGATCGCCGTGCTCGCGGCGCTGACCGTGTTCGTGTTTCCGCTCGCGCAGATCGTGCTGCTCGGCTATCTGCTGACGTCGCTGATCGTGCTGCATCGCGCACCGTACGGGTTCATCGACATCATGCACGCGCTGCGCATGATGCGGCCGTGGAGCATGGTCGAAGTGTTCCTGATCGGCGCGCTGGTCGCCGTCGTCAAGATCGCCGGCATGGCCGATGTCCGCGCCGAAGCCGGGCTCTATGCGCTCGGCGTGCTGACGTTCCTGCTGACGGTCGTCAACGCGTTCGATCTGCGCCTGCTGTGGGACGCCCGCGACTTGCTGCCGGCATGAACGTCCCGACCGCCACGCAGATGGGTCTGTTGCCGTGCGAGGCCTGCGGCCTGGTATGCCGCGACGAGCCGTCGATCGCGCAGCCGTGCTGCCCGCGCTGCGATGCGCCGCTGCATCACCGCAAGTACGACAGCGTGCGCCGCAGCTGGGCGTTCCTGATCGCCGCCGCGGTCCTGTATGTCCCGGCCAACGCCTTGCCGATCATGCACACGCAGACGCTGCTCTATAACCAGCAGAACACCATCCTCGGCGGCATCCGCGTGCTGTGGCAGGAAGGCTCGTGGGATCTGGCGCTGATCGTGTTCGTCGCCAGCATCTGCGTGCCGATCCTGAAGATCGTCGCGCTGACCGTGTTGCTGATCAGCTCGCGGCGCCGTTCGCCATGGGCGCGGCGCGGCCGCGCGCGGCTGTACCGTCTGCTCGAATTCGTCGGCCAGTGGTCGATGCTCGACATCTTCGTCGTCGCGCTGCTGGTCTCGCTGGTCGATTTCCATACGGTCGCCGAAGTGCATGCCGGTCCCGGCGCGGTCGCGTTCGGCGCGGTCGTCGTGCTGACGATGCTGGCCTCCATGAGTTTCGATCCCCGGCTGATCTGGGACGAATCCCCGACAATGAGCAAGTCATGAGCGATCGCGAACCGACGTCCGAACCGGGCACGCCGCTGCCGAAGCCCGAAGTGCGCACCGGCCGGCGCTGGAGCCTGTCGCTGATCTGGCTGGTGCCGGCGGTCGCGGCGCTGGCCGGTTTCGTGCTCGTGCTGCGCGCGTGGCTGGCGTCCGGGCCGGTGATCACGATCCGCTTCGACAGCGCCGAGGGTCTCGAAGCCGGCGCGACCGAGGTCCGCTACAAGGACGTCGTCGTCGGCAAGGTCAAGCGCATCCGCCTCAGCGACGACCACGAGCACGTGCTGGTCAAGGTCGAGCTGAGCAACGACGCCGCCGACCTCGCGGTCGAGGACACCCAGTTCTGGATCGTCCGTCCGCGCATCGGCCTCGGCGGCGTGTCCGGTCTCAACACGCTGCTGTCCGGCGCGTACATCGGCGTCGATCTGGGCCGCTCGAAGGAGGACCGCTCCGAGTTCGACGGGCTGGAAGTGCCGCCGGCGGTGACCACCGACCAGAAAGGCCGCCGCTACATCCTCGAAGCGGCCGACCTCGGTTCGCTCGACATCGGCTCGCCGCTGTATTTCCGTCGCGAACAGGTCGGCCGCGTCGTCGCGCACAAGCTGCGCGCCGACGGGCAGGGCGTGACGCTGGAGATCTTCGTCGACAGTCCGTACGAGCGCTTCGTGACGCGCAACGCGCGCTTCTGGAACGCCAGCGGCGTCGACGTCACCGCCAACGCGTCCGGCTTCAAGCTCGATACGCAGTCGCTGGCGTCGGTCGTCGCCGGCGGCATCGCGTTCCAGGCGCCGGCGGACGAGCCGGCCGGCGCGGTGGTGGCGGAGAACGCGCGTTTCACGCTGTTCGACGACCGCAACGCGGCGATGGCGCCGCCCGACGGCGTGGCGATGAACGTGCGCATGCGCTTCAACCAGTCGATGCGCGGTCTGGCGATCGGCGCGCCGGTCGATTTCCGCGGCGTCGTGCTCGGCAACGTCACTGCCAGCGCGCTCGATTACGACACCGACGCGCGCAAGCTGTTCGCGGTCATCGATGCCCGCATCTATCCGGAACGGCTCGGGCAGCTGTTCGAACGCCAGATCAAGAAGTCCGGCGACGAAGACCGCGCGGCCGTCGATTTCTTCGCGCGGATGATCGGTTACGGACTGCGCGCGCAGATGCGGCCCGGCAACCTGCTGACCGGCCAGCTGTACATTTCGCTCGATTTCGATCGCAAGGCCGCCAAGGTCAAGGTCGATCGCGGCGCCAGGCCGTTCGAACTGCCGACGGTGACCGGCGGGCTCGAGGAAATCCAGCAGCAGATCGCCGACATCGTCAACAAGCTCGACCAGATTCCGTTCGACGAGATCGGCAACAATCTCAACAGCACGCTGAAGAGCGCCGACAGCCTGTTGAAGCAGCTCGACGGCGAGGTCACGCCGGAAGCGCGGCAGCTGATTCACGAGGCGCGCGCCGCGGTCGAGGCGGCCAACCGCAACATGCTGTCGTCCGGTTCGCCGCTGCAGCGCAATGCGCAGGACACGCTGGCGTCGGTCGAACGGATGGCGCGTTCGCTGCGCGAGCTCGCCGATTACCTGAAACGCCACCCGCAGTCGCTGGTGTTCGGCAAGCCGGACGGCAAGGAACCGAGCGCCGTCGGCAAACCTCCGGAGAAGCAGCCATGAGCATGAGTCCGAAACGCATCGGTCTGCTGGCGCTCGCGGCGCTGCCGGCGTTCGCCGCCTGCAGCGCCGACCGCACGCATTTCTACACGCTGCTGCAGCCGGAGCCGGCGACAGCGGCGGTCGCGGGCGGCGCGGCGTTCGCGATCGACGTGCAGCACGTGCGCGTGCCGGCGCAGGTCGATCAGCCGGAACTGGTCGTGCGCCAGGGCGCCGGCGAGCTGGCGCTGGTCGAGACCCGGCAATGGATTGCGCCGCTGAAGGACGAAATCCGCGGCGCATTGTCGGCGGCGTTGACGCAGCGTCTGCACGCGCACGACGTCGCCGGCGTGTCGGCGCCGGCCGGCCTGCCGGTCTATCGGGTGACGGTCGACGTGCAGCGCTTCGATGGCTGGCTCGCGCACAGCGTCGGCATCGATGCGGTCTGGACCGTGCTCGCCGACGGCGGCGATGCCGCGGACGACACGCAGAAGTCGTGGACCTGCGCGAGCCATGCCGGCGTCGCGGTCGGCGGCGGTTACGAGCCGCTCGTGATCGGCGCGCAGCAGGCGATCGCGCAGATCGCCGCGCAGATCGCGACGCTGATCGACGCCGTGCAGCGCGGCGGCGATGCGGGCGGCGTGCGCTGTCCGTCCGCTGCCGGATAATCAGTCCGGCGTCTTGTAATAGCCGCGCTGCCACGCGCGGTGCCGGCGTCCGGCGCGGCGCAGCAGCGGCAGGAAGCGGGCGATACCGAGGAACACGCGGTTCAGCGCGTGCCACGGCTGGCGCAGCGGCCGCGCGAAGTCGATGAACAGCACGACACGCCAACCATCGGTGTCGTTCCAGACCTCGTGGTTGAAGCTGTCGTCGAAGATCAGCGTTTCGCCTTCGCGCCAGTGGCAGATATGCGGGCCGACGCGGATCGCGACGTGCGCGGCCGGTTCCGGCACGATCAGCGCGAGATGGCAGCGCAGGATGCCGTTGTACGCGCCGCGATGCGGCGGAATCTTCTTGCCGGGCGCGAGGATCGAGAAGAACGCGTTCAGCACGCCGGGAATCCGCCGCAGCCGTTGCGTGGTCTGCGGACAGCGCGCCTGGTTCTCGCGGCAATCGATGCCGGCGCCGAGCAGCCAGTAGGTTTTCCACTGGTCGTCATGGGTGATCGTGCGCACTTCGTCGAGGATTTCGTGGAACGCCGGCAGCCGTTCGCGTTCGTGCATGACCTGTTCGAGCTCGGCGCGAATCTGCCGCCAGCCCGCTTCGAGCGAGCGCGTCCACGCGAAATCGCGGCTCGCATAGACCGGCGTGTCGGGCAGGCGTGAGACGCGTACGACGAAACGCTCCAGCGCGGTCTGCAGCGCGAGGCCGAGCTTCTGCATCGGCGAGCGCGGCGCGCTCAGCGTGTGCGCGCGACTGGCGAGCTCGCCGGTGACGGTGGGCGCCGCTTGCGTAGGGTCGTTCATCGGGGATCGCCAAGGATGCGTTTGCCGCAGCCGTGCGGCGAAAATCCACGCGCACACGCTAGTGGCGGCGCGTGAATCGGTCCTGAATTTCCGTGTCCGACGCAGGCGGACTGGGGACAATCCTTCTTGTGCGCCCGGATGGCCTGTGGAACCATCGTTCGGCACTTTTTCGGGCAAGCGCCGCCTTGTCCTTCGCTTTCTGGGAGATCCGATGAACGTCCCGATGACACTGGCGCTGGCTGCCGGCATGCTGCTGGGCAGTGGCAGCGCCCTGGCTGCCGAACCGACCGCCGACATGCAGCACAATCCGTTTGCCGAACCGAGCACGCTGCCGTACCAGCTGCCGCCGTTCGACAAGATTCATGACGACGATTTCGCGCCGGCGTTCGCCGCCGGCATGGCCGAGCAGCGGCGCGAGATCGACGCGATCGCCGCCAATCCGGACAAGCCGACGTTCGACAACACGATCATCGCGATGGAAAAGTCCGGCGCGATGCTGAACCGCGTGTCGTCGGTGTTCTTCAATCTGACCTCGTCGAATACCGACGAGACGCTGGAAAAGGTCCAGGCCGACGTCGCGCCGAAGCTCGCCGCGCATCGCGACGCGATCTATCTCGATCCGCGGCTCTATGCGCGCGTCAAGGCCCTGTACAACACACGCCGTCTGCTCGATCTCGATCCGCAGTCGGAGCGCTTGCTGGAGCGCTATCACACGCGTTTCGTCCGCGCCGGCGCCGAGCTGTCCGATGCGCAGAAGGCGCAGCTGCGCGACTACAACAAGCAGCTTTCGCAGCTCAACACCCAGTTCGAGCAGAACCTGCTGAAAGGCACCAACGCCGCGGCGGTGGTCGTCGACACGCGCGCCGAACTCGATGGTCTTTCGGACGCCGAGATCAGCACCGCGGCGGAAGCCGCCAAGTCGCGCGGCCTCGACGGCAAATACGTCATCACGCTGCAGAACACGACCGGCCAGCCGGCGCTGTCGCGGCTGACCAACCGCGCATTGCGCGAGAAGATCTTCAAGGCGTCGGTCGGCCGCTGCAATCACGGCAGCCCGTACGACAACACCGTCGTCGTCAAGCAGATCGTCGCACTGGCGGCGAAGCGCGCGGCGCTGCTCGGTTATCCGAGCCATGCGGCCTACGTGCTCGAAGACGAGACGGCGAAGACGCCGGAAGCGGTCAACCGCATGCTCGGCCAGCTCGCGCCGGCCGCGGTCGCCAACGCCAAGCGCGATCTCGCGCAGATGCAGAAACTCGCCGACGCCGAGCACGCCGGTTTCAAGCTCGCCGCCTGGGACTGGGCGTATTACGCCGAGAAGCTGCGCAAGGCGAAATATGATTTCGACGAATCGCAGATGAAGCCGTACCTCGAACTCGACGCGGTCCTGCATAACGGTCTGTTCTACGAAGCGCACGAACTGTACGGCCTGACGTTCAAGGAGCGCACCGACCTGCCGGTCTACCATCCGGACGTGCGCGTGTTCGAGGTGTTCGACAAGGACGGCAGCAAGCTCGCGCTGTTCCTCGTCGACTATTACAAGCGCGATTCGAAGATCGGCGGCGCGTGGATGAACGAGTATGTCTCGCAGTCCGACCTGCTCGGCACCAGGCCGGTCGTCGTCAACAACCTCAACATCCCGAAACCGGCCGCCGGCCAGCCGACGCTGCTGACGTTCGACGAAGTGACGACGATGTTCCACGAATTCGGCCATGCGCTGCACGGCATGTTCTCGGACGTGAAATATCCGTATTTCGCCGGCACCGCGGTGCCGCGTGACTTCGTCGAGTTCCCTTCGCAGTACAACGAAATGTGGGCGACCGACCCGGATGTGCTGAAGCATTATGCGAAGCACTACAAGACCGGCGCGCCGATGCCGCGCGCGCTGCTCGACAAGGTGATGGCGACGCAGAAATACGGCCAGGCGTTCGCGACCACCGAATATCTCGCGGCGTCGATCATCGACCAGCGCTGGTATCAGCTGCCGGTCGCCGACGCGGACGTCGCCGATGTCAACGCGTTCGAGGCCAAGGCGCTGCACGACGCCGGCATCGACATGCCGGAGGTGCCGCCGCGCTATCACAGCGCCTATTTCGCGCACGCGTTTTCGCAGGGCTACGACGCCGGCTATTACGCGTACATCTGGAGCGCGGTGCTCGATACCGACACGAAGCAGTGGTTCCGCGAGCACGGCGGCCTGAAACGCGCGAACGGCGAGCGCTTCCGCTCGATGCTGCTGTCGAAAGGCGGCAGCGTCGATGCGCTGACGCTGTTCCGCGACTTCATCGGCCACGACCCGGAAATCGGACCGCTGCTCGACGAACGCGGCCTGCGGCTGCCGGAAGTGAAGTCCGGCAAGCACTGAAACGGGTGCTCCTCAAAAAGGGCCGCCGTCAGGCGGCCTTTTTTATTGCCACGCGTTTTTGCCGCACAATCGCGCCCGGAAAAATTTCAGGAAGCGCAGGAATGCAGTTCTCGGATCTGATGGCGGCGGTACACGGCGCGGGCGGCGAATGGCGGGTCGACGTCGAGCCGGACTGGCAGCAGGGGCGCACGCTGTTCGGCGGCCTGCAAGCCGCGCTCGCGGTGCGCGCGATGCGCGGACTGGTCGGTGACGCCGCGCCGCTGCGCACCTTGCAGACGACGTTCGTCGCGCCGGTGCCGGCCAGCGCGCTGCGCATCACCGCGCGCGTGCTGCGCAGCGGCAGGTCGGCGACGCAGGTCGAGGCGCATCTGCATGACGGCGCACAGCTCGCCTGCGCGGTGATCGGCATCTTCGGGACGACGCGCGAATCGACGCTGCGCTTCGCGCCGGCATGGCCGTCGCCGCCGGGCACGCCGCAGGAAGCGCGCGAGCTGCGCTATGTCGAAGGCGTGACGCCGGCCTTCACGCAGCATCTCGATTTTCGCTGGGCGAGCGGGGTGTTTCCGTTCCGCGGTGGCGCGGAGCCGAAGACGCAGATTTACGTGCGGCTGCACGACACGGCGCCGGTCGGCGAGTCGCAGCTGATCGCGCTCGCCGATTCGATTCCGAGCCCGGCGCTGTCGATGCTCAGGCAGCGCGCGCAGGCGAGCTCGCTGACCTGGACGCTGGAACTGCTCGGCGCCGCGTTCGACGCGTCTGCCGACGATTGGTGGCTGATGGATGCCGAAGTCAGCGCCGCCGGCGACGGCTATCTGAGCCAGAGCGCGACGCTGTGGAGTCCGGACCGGCGCGCGGTCGCGCTGAGCCGGCAGAGCGTCGTCGTGTTCGGCTGAGCGGCGCGTTACAGACCTTTCGATGCCGGCTGCAGCTGGCTGAAGTCGTTGACCGCATCCTTGCAGCCGCGCACGAAGTCGGGCGCATAGCGCTTGTCGTTGCACGGCTGCGGATCGACCAGCGCCGCATCCATCGCCCACTGGTAGCCCTCGCTGTGCGTCGTGCACGGTCCCTTGCACGGCGCCGGATGCAAGATGCCGTCGCTGGCGCACGCGGCGAGCGTCGCGAGCGTGAAGGCGGGCAGGAAAAGGCGCAAGCGATTCATGGCGTCGATGCCGACAGTGAAAAGGGCAGAGCCGCAGTATCGCCAAACCTTGCCGTCGATGCGAGTTCAGTCGAAGTTCATGGCATCGGCCCATCGTGGAAGCGTACCGGCTCGTCGATGGAACAAGGAGGCTGCAATGCTGTACTACACCATCGTGTTTTTCGTGATCGCCCTGATCGCCGCGTTCTTCGGTTTCTCCGGCATTGCCGCCGGCGCCGTCTCGATCGCCAAGATCCTGTTCTTCGTGTTCCTGATCATGGCGATCGTCTCGCTGCTGCTGGGACGCCGTTCGCCTCCGGCGTGAGGCCGCATGGAGCAAGCGTGAAAGAGCCGGCGCAAGCCGGCTTTTTCATTGCTTGCCGAACGGCATCTGCAGCGCGGCGCCGACCAGATACGAGCCGTCGCGGTGATCGTCGAGATCCTCGCGCGGAAAGCTGTAGCCGAGCACCCATTCGCCGTACAGCTTGCCGCCGAATATCGGATGGCGGAACGTCGTCTGGAAACCGTATTCGTGCAGCGGCACGTCGTCGTCGGTTTCGCCGCGCACGAACAGCTCGTATGCCAGGCCGCTGCGGATGCGGAGCAGCGCCTGGTAGACGGTCAGCGTCGAACGCCAGTTCAGGCCCGCGGTCGCCTGCGACCAGGTGCCGACGTTGCCGAAGCGGATCAGCATCTTCTTGTTGAGCACATGGCTGTAGTCGGCGCCGGTCGTGACGCCGAAGCGGTCGGTGGTCGTGTAGAACGGCGTCGCGCGGACATTGACGAGATCGTTGTCGTCGGCATAGACGTTGTAGCGCGCACGGCCCTGTACGAACGCTTCCGGATGCGCGATGCCGCGCACGCCGATGCGGAAATTGGTCGCGAATCGCTTGCTGCTCGGCAGTGCGTAACCGAGGCCGGCGAACACCTTTTCGCGATCGTCGACTTTCGGGAAGTTGTTGCGCAGCGTCGAGTTGTCGAAACGATCCTGGATGAAATCGTCCTCGTCGTCACGGCCGATGAACGCCGACAGGTGACGGTCGAGATTCGGCAGCGGCACCTGCGCGTCGAAGCGCAGGCGGACCTTGTTGCCGTAGAACTGCGAGTAGTTCTCGCTGAGCTCGACGGTGCCGTTGACCTTGCGCGATTCGCTGACGTAATAGCGATCGCCGAACAGGCCGTCGAACCACATCGACACGGTGCAGACCATCTCCTCGACGCGCCGCCGCGTGTGGGCGATCGCCTTTTCGTCGCCCGGCGCGAGCTGGCCGCACAGATGCACGGGATCGAGCGGCTTGTCGTCGCGGCCTTTCGTGCCGATGACGATGGTCGCGCCGTGCGTGTCGGTCTCGAAGACGTGCGGCGGTTCCGCCGGGCTGTCGTTCTTCGCCGGCAGGTCGCCCGGCGGCGTCGGCACATCGGGGGCGGCCGGTGCCGGCGCCGCCGGATGGTCGGCCGGCGTCGCCGCCGGCGTGCGGGCGTCCGTTTGCGCTGCCGGTTCGTAGCCGCTCGACGCGATCGGCGGTGTCGGTTGCGGCGGCGCCGACAGGTTCGTCGTCAGTTGCAGATGCGGATGCGGTGGCGCGGACGGTTGGGGCGCCGCGCTCGCGCAGGCCGACAACGCGCAGACGGCGGCGACGATCGACGGCAAGCGCAATTTTGCGCGCGCGTCTGCGTTTTCGCGGTGATATCGCTCCCGGCTCCAGCGCATCGAGATCCTGCCGTTTTCCCCTGTCACGACAATGGCCCAAGGCGATTTACCCGGCCTGAATCGGCAGACCTGCGGAGCCGGTGGGCAGACGCGCGGCCGCACGGCATCATAACCGCGACATGCAGCCGCCGGCCTTGCGCAAGATCATTCACGTCGACATGGACGCGTTCTATGCGTCGGTCGAGCAGCGCGACGATCCGGCACTGCGCGGCCGGCCGGTGGTCGTCGCCTGGCGCGGCACGCGTTCGGTGGTCTGCGCGGCGTCGTACGAGGCGCGTGCGTTCGGCGTGCGTTCAGCGATGCCGGCGGTGCGCGCCGAGCGGCTGTGTCCGGACGCGGTGTTCGTGCCGCCGGATTTCACGCGCTATCG
>DASSVA010000452.1:0-3022 GCA_035706385.1 Solimonas sp.
CGCCACCGCGCGACCGCGCGCTGGCGGCGTTGAGGAACACCGGCGCCGCGGCGCCGCCGTTGCTGGTCGCGAACGTCGAGACCTGCAGATTGTTGAACTTGGTGTCGAACAGCGCGGCGCTGACGCGCATCGAACCGTGCAGCAGGCGCGCCTTGGCGCCGAGTTCGATGCTGGTCGCGCGTTCCGGATCGAATTCGAGATTCTTGTCGTTCAGCGGCAGCGCGTTGAAGCCGCCGCTCTTGTAGCCGCGCGTCCAGGTCAGATAGACATTGGTTTCCGGCAGCGGCTGCCATTTGAAGCCGGCTTTCGGCGAGAACTCGTTTTCGCTGCGGTTGCGGCGGCTGTCGTGGTCTTTCTGGTCGGCGATCAGCGGAATGAACTGGCCTTCGGCCTGGCTGGTGAAATGGCCGCGCTTGTGCTCGCGGCCGATGCGCGCGCCGAGAATCACCGCCCAGTCGTCGACGAAGAAATATTCCATCTGGCCGAACAGCGCTTCGGTGCTGGTTTCCTGGTTCAGCGTCACGGTCGCCGCCTGGCGCTGGCCGATCACCGGCGACAGCAGCGGCGCGACGACGTCGACCAGCCGGCCGATCGGGTAGGCGGCCTGCGCGAGCGGCACGCCGCCGAGCCGCAGCAGCGCGTTGCCGTCCGGATTGCCGGCCTGCGCCGCGGTCAGATAGGCGAGCGCGGCGCCGAGGTCTTCGAGCTGGAACAGGTCGTTGGCGTCGAACGTCGAGTCGTAGTAGTAGACGCCGATGATGAAGTTCAGGCCGTCGCCGAAGCCCATGATGCTGTCGTCATGGCCGCCGATCCGCAGTTCCTGGCTGTACTGCGAAAACGGCGCCGGTCGCGCGAGCGTGTCGCGGATCACCGGCACCGGGCTGAAGTCGCCGTCGACGTCGCGCGATTCGAGTACCTGGCGCGCCCACGCGGTGACCGACGTCAGCTGCCACTGGTCGATGCCGCCGACGCCGTCGAGATCGTAGCTGACGGTCGCGTTGGCACCTTCGAAATGCGTTTCGCCGCGCGACGGCACGTTCGCCGACAGCGTGTAGTTCAACTGGTCGTCGATATCCGGGTCGTACCGGCGCATCAGCGCCAGCGTCGGCGCCGACGCCTTGATCAGCTGGAAGTTGTTGGCGTTGAGCCGCTGCTCGGAATAGAACGCGCCGAGATCGGCGCGCAGGCGGTCGTTGTCGTAGCGCAGACGGGCGCGCACCGTGTCCTGGTCGACGTTGATCTCCGGACGATCGAGCGCGGTGTTGCGGATCACGCCGCCGTCGCGCGAGAAATTGCCGGTGAGCCGTGCCGACCAGTGTTCGCCGAACGCGAAATTGGCGACCGGCCGTATCGCGCGCTGGTCGTTGTCGCCGAGGAAGAACTCGCCGCCGATGCCGTTCTCGTTCTTCGGCGCGCGCGTGACGAGATTGAACACGCCGGCCGTGCTGTTCTTGCCGAACAGCGTGCCCTGCGGGCCGCGCAGCACTTCCATGCGCTCGTCGTCGCTGTAGAACACCGACAGGAAATTCGAGCGGCCGTAGAACACGCCGTCGATGACGGTGCCGACCGAAGGCTCGAAACCCGAATTGGTCGACAGCGTGCCGAAACCGCGGATGAAGAAATCGCCGCCGGTCGGCGACAGGTTGAGCGTGACGTTGCCGATGTAGCCCTGCAGATCGGGAAAGCCGGACGCGCCGCTTTGTTCCATCAGCGCGCCGTCGATCGTGCCGACCGAAACCGGCACCTGCTCCAGCGTCTGCGACAGCTTCTGCGCAGTGACGACGACTTCCGGCAACACCGACGGCAACGAGTCTTCACTGTCGTCGGCGTAGGCACCGGGCGCCGCGAGGGCGAGGCTTGCGATGGCGGCACGCATCACGATTCGTCGTGCCCGCTCCAGTCCCGCGCGATCAGCCGCCATTTCCCCTCCGGATCTATTTTTAGCGCGGCATTGTGCACGCCGCGCCGCCGGGAAGAAATGGCCGATGGTGCGCCGCTCGCGCGATCGGCCCGGCTGACGGCCGATCCGTCAGCCGGGCAGGACGCTCAGGCGCGCACGAAGCGCAGTTCGCCGTCCTTGAGTTCGACGAGCACGCGGTCGCCGCTGCCGAACTGGCCGTCGAGGATCAGGCGCGCCAGCGGATTTTCGACGAGCGCCTGGATCGCGCGCTTCAGCGGCCGCGCGCCGTAGACCGGATCGAAGCCGGTTTCCGCGAGCTTGTCGAGCGCCGCGTCCGAGACTTCCAGCGCGATGCCGCGTTCGCTCAGCCGCTTGACGACGCTCTGCATCTGGATGCGCGCGATCGAGCGGATCTGCGCCGAGCCGAGCGGATGGAACACCACGGCCTCGTCGATGCGGTTGATGAACTCCGGCCGGAAATGCTGGCCGACGACGGCCATCACCGCTTCCTTGATCGCGCCGTAATCGCCGCGCGTCGCCGCATCCTTGCTCATCATTTCCTGGATCAGCGAGCTGCCGAGGTTCGAGGTCATGACGACGACCGTGTTGCGGAAATCGACCGTGCGGCCCTGGCCGTCGGTCAGGCGGCCGTCGTCGAGCACCTGCAGCAGGATGTTGAAGACCTCGGGATGCGCCTTCTCGACCTCGTCGAGCAGGATCACCGAATACGGCCGGCGGCGCACCGCTTCCGTCAGGTAACCGCCTTCGTCGTAGCCGACGTAGCCCGGCGGCGCGCCGATCAGGCGGCTCACGGAATGGCGTTCCATGAACTCGCTCATGTCGACGCGCACCATCGCGTCGTCGGTGTCGAACAGGAAGCTCGCGAGCGCCTTGCACAGTTCGGTCTTGCCGACGCCGGTCGGGCCGAGGAACAGGAACGAGCCGATCGGCCGGTTCGGATCGGACAGGCCGGCGCGCGAGCGGCGGATCGCGTTCGATACCGCGCTGATCGCCTCGTCCTGCGAGATCACGCGCTGATGCAGCGCATCTTCCATCCGCAGCAGCTTTTCGCGTTCGCCTTCGAGCAGCTTGGCGACCGGGATGCCGGTCCAGCGCGCGACG
>DASSVA010000453.1:0-2862 GCA_035706385.1 Solimonas sp.
GCCGGTCGCTGCCGGGAGCCGCGCATGTCGAAAAAATCGCAGAAATCCGCTTTCACCCGTTTCGCGCAGGCGACGGCCTCGTTCGCCGGCCGGCCGCTGATCTTCTCCAGCGCGGTGCTGGTCGTGCTGCTGTGGGCGGTGCTCGGGCCGGTGTTCGGCTACAGCGACACCTGGCAACTCGTCATCAATACCGGCACGACGATCGTCACCTTCCTGATGGTGTTCCTGATCCAGAACACGCAGAACCGCGACAGCGAGGCGGTGCAGATCAAGCTCGACGAGATCATCTGCGCGCTGCAGGGCGCGAACAAGGCGCTGCTCAATCTCGAGGATCTCGACGAAGGCGAGCTCGACTCGATCCGCGAACGTTATCTTCACGCCGCCGAACATGCGCACGCGTCTTCGCGCAAACCACGCGGTCCGCGCCGGCGCGGCCGCTGAGGCTTTGCAGCACGGCACCGCTGTTGCAGACTGGCGCTCCCGACGCACGGAGCCGGACCATGCAAACGCTGAGCGGCAGCTGTCATTGCGGAAAGATCGCGTTCGAGATCGAAGGCCCGCCGGACAAGCTCTACGAGTGCAACTGCTCGCACTGCACGCGCAAGGGTTATCTGATGTGGTTCGTCCCGCGCGACCGGATGCGGCTGAAGACGCCGGCGGCGGCGATGTCGACCTACCGCTTCCACAAGCAGGTCATCGACCATCACTTCTGTCCGGACTGCGGCTGCGCGCCGTTCGGTTTCGGCAAGGACCGCGAAGGCAGGCCGACCGCCGCCGTCAACGCGCGCTGCCTCGAAGACTTCGATGCCGCGTCGATCGAGCGCGTGCACGTCGACGGGCGCAGCTTCTGACACGATGGCGCGCGCAGCTTTCGCAAGCCCACGCGATGCTGATCGAAGTCATGGCGACGAGAACGCTTTCCTTGTGCTGACCGCCACCTTGCTGTAAAGACAGGTGAGCGCCCGTCACGCCGGGCGCCCAACAAGGGGGATGTTCAATGAAGTCATCGAAAATGGCGCTGAGCGCCGGGGGACTGCTGTGCGCCGCGAACTGCTGCATCATCGCGCCGGTTCATGCATCCGAATTCTACGGCGGCGCCTCGCTGCTCTACGGCCAGCGCGAGAAATACAGCGATCTCGACGCGTCCTGGGGCGGCAAAGGTTTCGTTGGTTATCGCTTCTCGCCGGTGCCGATCTTCCTCGAAGCGGCATTTCTCGATACCGGCAAAGCCGACGCCGATGAACTGCCCGGCGCCAGCGATCACTTCAGCCTGCAATCGAGCGGCTACACGCTCAGCGCCGGCTACATGCTGCAGGCGAGCGAGACCGGCAGCGGTCTCTGGCTGCGCGGCGGTTATTACGACATCTCGACCAAACTCAAGGCGCCGCTCGGCTCTCTGCCTGACGATCCCACGCTGGCCGGCACGCTGAAGGAATCGTCGAACGGCGCGACGCTTGGTGTCGGCGCAATCTGGAAGCCGAGCCCTTACTTCGGCGTGCGCTTCGAATTCGAAACGCTGTTCTCGCCGAAGGATTTCGCAAACGACGAAAATCTCAATCTGTACAGCATCGGCCTGGTCTTCGCGCTGCCGACACAGCAAGCGCCGAAGCCTTATGTGCCGGCCGCAACACCGCCAGCCGTCAGACCGGTCGCACCGCCTTATCAGGCGCCGGCATACGTGCCGCCGCCGCCCGTCGCTTCACCTGCCCCCGCCTACGGCAACGCCGGCACGCTGGCCACCGCCACCCACTTGCTCGACCGTCCGCGTCATGACAGCGGATCGAGCGGCGCCATCGTCCCCGCCGGCACGCCCGTCACCGTGTTGCGCACGCTGAGCAACAGCGAAGGCGGCTGGAACTACGTCCGCGCCGGCAACGCCGAAGGCTGGATCGCGGATTCGGCGCTGACGCGCTGAGCGGACGGCAGCACGATGAACGGGCGAGCGCGGCGCAATCCGCCGGAAGGCGGAATACGCCGCGCTATTCCGTTGTACGCGAGTTGCTTGCATTCGGTAGGTTGGCGTTGAGCGCAGCGAAACCCGACGTTCCGGTCGCGATGGCGTTGGGGTTCGCAAGCTCACCCCAACCTACGATTGCTGGCGCAGCCTTCCGCGCATTCGCTCAAACGCTGCGCACGCGCGCCACGGCATCGTGCCAGCCGCGTAGCAGCGTTTGCGCGCGTGCCGCGTCCATCTGCGGTTCGAAACGCGTCTGCGCGCGCCAGCGGCTGGCGATGTCGTCGAGCGAGGCGTAGACGCCGGCGGTGAGACCGGCGAGGAACGCGGCGCCGAGCGCGGTGGTTTCGACCGTTTCCGGGCGAACGACGGGAATCTGCAGCAGGTCGGCGAGGCTTTGTGCGAGCCAGTCGTTGACGACCATGCCGCCATCAATTCGCAATTCGCGTAACGCGAATGTCGCGGAGCGACGCTCCTGCCCCTCTCCCGCATCGCGGGAGAGGGGCGGTGGAGTGAGGGCGGCGGAGCCGGACGCAGCCGCATCGCTCGCCATCGCGTCGATCAGGTCGCGCGTCTGGTAGCCGACCGATTCGAGCGCGGCGCGGACGATGTGCGCGATGCCGGAATCGCGCGTCAGGCCGAAGATCGCGCCGCGCGCTTCCGGGTCCCAGTACGGCGCGCCGAGGCCGGTGAACGCCGGCACGAGGTAGACGCCGTCGGTATCGGGAATCGACTTGGCGATTTTCTCGGTCTCGCCGGCGGCGCGGATCAGATGCATCGCGTCGCGCAGCCATTGCACGGCGGCGCCGGCGACGAAGATGCTGCCTTCTAGCGCGTAGGTCGTCTCGCCATTGATGCGATACGCGATCGTCGACAGCAGGCGGTTCTGCGAGCGCTTGAACTCGCGG
>DASSVA010000454.1:0-4722 GCA_035706385.1 Solimonas sp.
CCGCCGTGGCGACCGACGATGCGATGGCCGCGTCCGACGAAGGCAGCGACGCCGACCAGCGCGCGCTGGTCGATACCACCTCGCCCGGTGACGACGACGGTGCCGCGAACGCCGATGCGCAGACCGCGCCCGAAGCAGCGCCGGCGGCCGAGCCGGCGCCGGAACCGGTTGCGCCGGCCCAGCCCGCGCCGAAACCGGCGAGCAAGCCCGCGCCCGCCAAGCCGGCACCCAAGCCGGCGCCGCAGAAAAAACCCGTCGCCAAGGCCGGCAAGACCGGACCGTGGTGGGAATCGGCCGGCAACGGCAACGGCCTGCACGTGATCTACGCCGGCTCGGCGGCGTTCGAACGCGCGATCGTCGTGATGGGCAATGCGCCGTTCGCGAGCGCCGCCAGCGCCAACCAGAACATCCACGTCAGCGACGCCGCCGGCAAGGCGATCGCCGGCAGCTGGAAGCTCGGCGCGAACAACAAGAGCATGCTGGTGTTCCCGGTCGGCAAGGCCGGCAAGTTCCAGGTCGCGGTCGGTGCCGGTCTCAGCGATGCGAAGAACCGCAAGCTCGGCCAGGCCGTCAAGGGCGTCGTCGTCGTCCAGTAAGCGGTCGGCGTCGGGAGTCGACGATGGGTACTTCGCTGTTCAATCTCGACGGCCGCATCGCGATCGTCACCGGCGCATCGCGCGGCATCGGCGCGGCAACCGCGCAGCTGCTCGCCGAACAGGGCGCGCATGTCGTGCTCGCGTCGCGCAAGGCCGACGATCTGGAAAAGGTCCGCGACGAGATCATCAAGGCCGGCGGCAAGGCCGGCGTGATCGCCGCGCACGGCGGCGTCAGCGAGGATCTGCAGCATCTGGTCGCGGCGACGGTGAAACAGCACGGCCGGCTCGACATCCTCGTCAACAACGCCGCGACCAATCCGCATTTCGGCCCGGTCGCCGAAACGCCGATGGCGATGGTCGACAAGACCGTGCAGGTCAACCTGCGCGGCTATTTCGAGCTGTCGTCGCTCGCCGCGCGGCAGATGAAGGACAACGGCGGCGGCGCGATCGTCAACGTCGCCAGCATCAACGGCCTCAAACCCGGCCTCGGCCAGGGCATCTATTCGATCACCAAGGCCGCGGTCATCAACATGACGCAGGCGTTCGCGAAGGAATGCGCGTCGTGGAAGGTGCGCGCCAACGCCGTGCTGCCGGGCCTGACCGACACCAAGTTCGCGTCGGCGCTGGTCAAGAACGACGCGATCCTCAAGCCGGCGCTCGCGCAGATCCCGCTCGGCCGCGTCGCGCAGCCGCACGAAATCGCGCCGGCCGTGCTGTATCTCGCATCCGACGCCGCGAGCTATGTCACCGGCACGACGCTGGTCGTCGACGGCGGCATGATCGGCTGCGGCGGTCTCTGAACCGACCGAATACATTCCCGTACGAGCACCGCTTCGGCGCGACCGACGAGCGAGGTCGCGCCGAAACGGCGCTCCCGCAAAAATCACGGCAGCAGCACTGTCGAACCGGTCGTCCTGCGTGCTTCGAGATCGCGGTGCGCCTGCGCGGCGTCGCGCAGTGCGTAGCTCTGGCCGATCCCGATCTTCACCGCACCGGACTGCACGACGGCGAACAAGGCCGCGGCCGACGCCAGCAGTTCGTCGCGCGTCGCGATGTAGTCGCCGAGCCGCGGCCGCGTCAGGTACAGCGAACCGTTCGCCGCGAGCACGCCGGGCGCGAACGGTTCGACCGCGCCCGAGGCATTGCCGAAGCTGACCAGCAGGCCACGCGGCGCGAGGCTCGCGAGCGAGCCGGCGAACGTGTCGCGACCGACGCCGTCGTAGACGACCGGCACGCCTTTGCCGTCGGTCAGTTCGCGGACGCGCGCGGCGACGTCCTCGCGGCGGTAATCGATGACGTGGTCGCAACCGTGCGCCCGCGCGAGCGCCGCTTTCGCCTCGCCGCCGGCGGTGCCGATGACGGTCGCGCCGAGATGCTTGAGCCATTGCGACGCCAGCAATCCGACGCCGCCGGCCGCCGCATGCAGCAGCACCGTGTCGCCGCGTTGCACCGCGTGACAGCGGCGGATCAGATATTCGACGGTCATGCCCTGCAACATCATCGCCGCGGCGCGGCGATCGTCGATCGCGTCCGGCAGCTTGACGAGCACTGCGGCCGGCATCGTCCGCGCTTCGGCATACGCGCCGAGCGGGCCGGACGCATACGCGACGCGATCGCCGGCGCGCAGATCGCGAACGCCGTCGCCGACGTCGAGCACCTCACCCGCGCCTTCCGAGCCGAGCCCGGACGGCAGCGGCACCGGATACAGGCCGCTGCGATGGTAGGTGTCGATGTAATTGAGACCGATCGCCGTCTGTCGCAGCAGCACTTCGCCCGGCGCCGGACGCGGCAGCGGCAACTGCTCCCAGCGCAATTGCCCGGGACCGCCGTGGGCGTGAATGCGGATGGCATGGGTTTGCATGAGGCGCGCTCCGGATCGGCGATCCGGCAAGGCTAAGCGGTCGCGCGCGGCGATTTCCAGTCTGCGGTTCGCCGCCGCGATCGCGGCGCGCATCGTTTCGTCATCGAAGCCCGGCTCGACGTCTGGCATTCTGTCGCCAGGGTCCGGGGGGACTGGGTTTTCGATGGAATTGCTGAATAGTTTGCGCGACGAGCAACGCAGTCCGCGCCTGTATCGCCTGCGTTTCGAATCGGCCACGCTGGAGCGCGAATTCCGCGACTGGCAGCGCCGCCGTCACACGATCGCGCGCGTCTGGCTGTTCATCGTCCTCGCGCTGGTGTTCGGCGCGACGTCGATGTTCGACGCGCGGCTGTTCGCGATGGCGCCGGCCAGCGTGACGACGCTGCGCATGCTGCAATGGGGCCTGCTGGTGCCGGCGACGCTGTTCGGCGCAATCGTCAGCTACCTCGCCGTCGAGCCGCGCGTGCAGCGCACGCTGCAGACGATCGCCGTGGCCGGCATCTGGAGCGGCGCGCTCGCGATGCGCGCGCTGGCACTGCACGACGGCTTCAATGTGCCGGCACCGTTCTTCGGCCTGGTCGTGATCGCGGTCGCGTTCTTCGGCGGCTTCACCTGGCAGCGCATCCTCGCCGGCGCCAGCGTCTTCACGTTCGCCGCGGTGATCGTCGAATACGCGTGGCAGCGCGCGCCGTTCGACGCCGGCCTGCAGGCGTACGGCCTGCTGTGGATGGCGGTGATCGCGGTCGCCGGCTCGTACACGCATGAACTGCTGTCGCGCCTGGCGTGGCTGAACTGGCGCTACGCCCGCGCGCTGGCGACGACCGACGGCCTGACCGGCCTCACGAACCACTATGCGTTTCACCGCCTGTTCCGACGCGTGCTCGCGCAGGCCGCGCGCGAACAGCGCAACGTCGCGCTCGCGCTGCTCGATCTCGACCATTTCAAGTCGATCAACGACCGTTACGGCCATCTGTTCGGCGATCGCGTGCTGCGCGAGATCGGCGCGCTGCTCAATCGCGAATTCGCGCAGCGACCGCTCGACCTGCGTGCGCGCTACGGCGGCGAGGAACTGGCGCTGGTCTGGTACGACGTGCGCGCCGAGACGCTGCCGGCGCTGATGGAATCGCTGCTCGACGCGATCCGCGAGCTGCCGTTCAGCGATCCGGCGACCGGTGCGCGCGTCCGCGTCACCGCCAGCGCCGGCATGTGCTGGCTGGTGCCCGACGAGCACACCGCGACCGAGCGCGTCCTGCATGCCGCCGATCTGCTGCTGTACGGCGCCAAGGCCGACGGCCGCAATCGCGCGCGGCTCGCGGCGTTCGCCGACTGCACGCCGGCCAGCGGCCTGCCGCTGCCGGCCGCGATCGCCGCGCAAAAGGACCTGCTGCGCGGCTGAAAATCGTGCGCGGCGCCGCCGCGCCGGCAGTCCGCGTACACTGCGCGCCGATCATGATTTCCCTGCAATCCCTGACGCTGCGCCGCGGCGCGCGCACGCTGCTCGAAGATGTCACGCTGACGATCCATCCCGGCTGGCGCGTCGGCGTGATCGGCCGCAACGGCACCGGCAAATCGACGCTGTTCGCGGCGCTCACCGGCGCGCTCGACGCCGACAAGGGCAGCCTGTCGCGTCCGAAAGACTGGGCGATCGCGACCGTCGCGCAGGAAACCCCGTCGCTGCCCGATGCGGCGCTCGAATTCGTGCTCGACGGCGACATCGAGCTGCGCAGCCTCGAAGCGCGGCTCGCGAAAGCCGAGCATGAACACGACGTCGAGCGCATCGCGACGATCCACGAACGGCTCGCCGCGATCGGCGGTTATGCCGCCCGCGCCCGCGCGGCGACGCTGCTGCACGGTCTCGGCTTCGCCGACGAGGCGATGACGCGGACGGTCGCCAGTTTCTCGGGCGGCTGGCGGATGCGCCTGAACCTCGCGCGCGCGCTGATGTGCCGCTCCGATCTGTTGCTGCTCGACGAGCCGACCAACCACCTCGATCTCGACGCCGTGATCTGGCTGCAGGACTGGCTGGTCTCGTATCCGGGCACGCTGCTGGTGATCTCGCACGACCGCGAATTCCTCGATGCGGTGACGACACAAACCCTGCATCTCGAAAATCTCGCAGCGACGCTGTACTCCGGCAATTATTCGCAGTTCGAACGCCAGCGCGCCGAGAAGCTGACGCTGCAGGCGGCGATGTACGACAAGCAGCAGCGCGAGATCGCGCATCTGCAGATCTTCATCCGCCGTTTCAAGGCCAAGGCCAGCAAG
>DASSVA010000455.1:0-6311 GCA_035706385.1 Solimonas sp.
GCCGCGCAAGCCTGGGACAGCGTCGAATACATCATGCGCGACGTCCCCTGGGGCGACACGCTGCGCTACCTGCATTCGACCGGCGCGTCGGCGTTCTTCATCGTCGACTACCTGCACATGTACCGCGGCATCCTGTACGGCTCGCACCGCAAGCCGCGCGAACTGATCTGGCTGTTCGGCTGCCTGATCTTCCTGATGCTGATGGCCGAAGCGTTCTGCGGCTACGTGCTGCCCTGGGGCAACATGAGCTACTGGGGCGCGCAGGTGATCATCAACCTGTTCGGCACGATCCCGGTGGTCGGGCCCGACCTGGTGGTCTGGATCCAGGGCGACTACACGCCGGCCGACGCCACGCTGAACCGCCTGTTCTCGCTGCACGTGATCGCCCTGCCGTTCGTGCTCGTCGGCCTGGTCGTCGCGCATCTGATCGCACTGCACGAAGTCGGCTCGAACAATCCGGACGGCGTCGAGATCAAGAAGCACAAGGATCCGAACACCGGCATCCCGCTCGACGGCATCGCCTTCCATCCGTACTACACGGTGAAGGACATCGTCGGCGTCAGCGTGTTCCTGATCATCTTCCTCGGCATCGTCTTCCTCGCACCGGACGGCGGCGGCTATTTCCTCGAAAAGCCGAACTTCACGCCGGCCAATCCGCTGTCGACGCCGCCGCACATCACGCCGGCCTGGTACTTCGGTTCGTTCTACGCGATGTTGCGCGCGACGCCGTCGTTCGCCGGCACGCAGATCTGGGGCGTCATCGTCATGGGCGCCGCGGTCGTGATCCTGTTCTTCCTGCCGTGGCTCGACCGCTCGCCGGTCAAGTCGATCCGCTACAAGGGCCCGATCTTCAAGATCGCGCTGGCGATCTTCACGGTGGCGTTCGTACTGCTGAACTACTACGGCATGCAGCCGCCGAGCCCGACCGGCACGCTGATCTCGCGCCTCGGCACGATCGCGTACTTCCTGTTCTTCCTGCTGATGCCGTTCTACACCAAGATCGACAAGACCAAGCCCGTTCCGGAGCGCGTGACCCATGAAGCGCATTAAGTCCAGCATCCAGATCCTGCTGGCCGCCGCCACGCTGGTGGTCGCCGGCCAGGCATTCGCCTCCGAAGGCGCCGAGCTGCCGTATCACTTCAAGCCCGATCCCGACAATCAGGCTTCGGTGCAGCGCGGCGCGCGCAACTTCATGAACTACTGCTCGGCCTGCCATTCGATGCGCAACCTGCGCTACAACCGGCTCGGCCGCGATCTCGGCATCAGCGACGATCTGCTGAAAGCCAACCTCATGTTCACGAGCGACAAGGTCACCGACCACATCGTCTCGTCGATGCCCGAGGCCGAGGCCGGCAGCTGGTTCGGCAAGGCGCCGCCCGATCTGACGGTCGAAGCGCGCTTTCGCGGTCCGGAGTGGATCTACAACTACCTGCTGACGTTCTACGTCGATCCGAAGCGTCCGCTCGGCACCAACAACATCGTGCTGCCGAACGCGTCGATGCCGCACGTGCTGTGGGAGCTGCAGGGTTTGCAGATTCTCAAGGAAGCGTCGGCGTCGGAAGGCGAACACGCCGAGGCCGGACACGGCGAACACGAAGGTCCGCAGTTCGAAGCGGTCAGCAAGGGCACGCTGTCGCCCGCCGACTACAAGAAGTTCGTCGCCGACACGACCAACTTCATGGTCTATGCCGCCGAACCGGGCCGCGCCCATCGTCTCGCGGTCGGCAAGAAGGTCATCCTGTTCCTGCTCGTGTTCACGGTGCTCGCGTACCTGATGAAGCGCGAGTGGTGGAAGGATGTGCACTAAAACAAAGCTTCGCCTGCATTCGTGGTTTTGCGGCGCCGTTCGACCCGAACGGCGCCGTTTTCATTTGGGGCCGACGGCGGTTAGCGGTTAATCTTTGTCCGTGATGTTTTCCCGACCGGACTGAAATTCTCATGCCGCTGCCTGGCAAAAGCCGTTACGTCATGGACGCGCGTCCGGCGCCGCGCGCCGGCGTTTCGCTGTTCTGCGCGCGCGGCGAACTGCCGAGCAGCTGGGTTCGCATCGTGCTGGCGGAGAAGGACGTCGACGGCGCGCGCATCGAACAGCTCACGCCCGGCAAGCCGCATCAGGACCTGCTCGTGCTCAATCCGTCGGGCGAGCTGCCGACGCTGGTCGACCGCGACACCGTGCTGTATCCGGCGCCGGTCGTCGCCGAATATCTCGACGAGCGGTATCCGCATCCGACGCTGCTGCCGGCCGATCCGGCGGCGCGCGCGCGCGTGCGAATGGTGCTGCTGCGCTTCGATCGCGAACTGTTTCCGGCCGCCGCCGTGATCCGCGCCGCGCCGAAATCGCCGGACGCGAAAGCGGCGCGCAAGCAATTGCAGGATGCGCTGACCGGCAGTGCGCGGCTGTTCCCGGCGCGCGGCTGGTGTCTCGGCCTCGACTACAACCTCGCCGACTGCGCGTGGGCGGCATTGTTCGGCGCGCTGCCGGCGCTCGGCCTCAAGCTGCCGGCCGATCCGGCGCTGGCCCGTTACGCCGAGCGTCTGCTGTCGCGCGCCGCCGTACAATCGGCACTTCGCTGAAGCACGCCCCCGACGATGTCCAAATCCCGCCGTCCCTACCTGATCCGCGCCATTCACGAATGGGCCTGCGACAACGGCCACACGCCGCATCTGCTGGTGTCGGCCGACTATCCCGGCGTGATCGTGCCGCAGCAATACGTGCAGGACGGCCGCATCACGCTCAACGTCAGTCCGGTCGCGGTGCAGAGCCTCGATTTGCAGAGCGAACCGATGTGGTTCTCGGCGCGTTTCGGCGGCAAGCCGTTCGACGTGCAGGTGCCGAGCGGCGCCGTGCTGGCGATCTTCGCGCGCGAGAACGGCGAAGGCGTGATCTTCGGCGAGACCGAGCCGGCCGATCCGCGCGCGGCGCCGGCCGCCGCGCCGCCGCCCGAGCCGGAGCCGCCGCAGCCGCCGAAACCGAGCCGCTCGCATCTGCGCGTCGTGAAGTAACCGCGTTGAAAACGTTGAACCGCAGATTTCGCAGATTCACGCAGATTAAAGTGCTTGAATTTCCCTTCTGCGGAATCTGCGCAATCTGCGGTTAAAGCTTTTGTGTTTTTCAAATGCCCGGCAGCGCCTTGCCGGGATTGAGGACGCCGTTCGGATCGAGCGTCTTCTTCAGTGCGCGCATCACGTCCAGCGTTTCGCCGGCGATTTCCCAGCCGACGAAATCGCGCTTCTCGATGCCGACGCCGTGTTCGC
Organism: Solimonas sp.; assembly: GCA_035706385.1. Taxonomy (GTDB): domain Bacteria; phylum Pseudomonadota; class Gammaproteobacteria; order Nevskiales; family Nevskiaceae; genus Solimonas. The sequence goes on from DASSVA010000455.1 coordinate 3,256, forward strand.
CGGACAGCGTGCCGTCGAGATCGAGCACGAGGCGGAACACGTCGCGCAGGCAGGCATGCACCGCCTGCATCTGCGCCGGATCGTCGGGATCGGCGAGCAGATTCGTGTGCAGATTGCCGTTGCCGGCGTGGCCGAAGTTGACGATGCGGATGCCGTGCTGTTTCGACAGCGCCGCCAATCCCGTGACCAGTTCGGGGATGCGCGTGACCGGCACGACGACGTCCTCGTTGACTTTCTTCGGCGCGATCTTGCGCAGGCTCGGCGACAGCGCCTTGCGGCATGCCCACAGCGCGTCGGTCTCGGCGGCGCTGTCGGCGGTCTTCAGCTCGACGAGCCCCGCCCCTTCGGCGGCCGCCGCGACCGCGCGCAACGCGGCATCGATCGAATCTCGATTGCCGTCGACTTCCATCAGCAGCATCGCGCCGACCCCGGCCGGCACGCCGGTCGGCTGATACGCTTCGGCGAGCTGCACGGCGTCGCCGTCCATGAATTCCAGCGCGCTCGGCGTCTCCGGCTGGTTCATCACGCGCGCGACCGCTTCGGCGGCCGACTTCACGTCGACGTAGCACGCGCGCAGCGTCTTCACCGTCTGCGCTTTCGGCAACAGCTTCAGCGTCGCCTCGGTGATGATCGCGAGCGTGCCTTCGCTGCCGACGATCAGCCGCGTCAGGTCGTAGCCGACGACGCCTTTGGTCGTCGTGCAGCCGGTCTTGATCGACGCGCCGGCACCGGTCACCGCGCGCAGACCGAGCACGTTGTCGCGCGCGGTGCCGTACTTGACCGCGCGCGGTCCGCCGGCGCAACAGCCGAGATTGCCGCCGACCGTCGAATACGCAAGGCTGGTCGGGTCCGGCGCCCAGAACAGGCCGTGCGCCGCCGCGGCCGCCTGCACGTCGCCGTTCAGCGCGCCGGCCTCGCATTCGAGCAGGCGGTCGCCGGGCGAAATCCGCAGCACCCGATTCATCCGTTCCAGCGACAGCACGATGCCGCCGGCGACCGGCACGGTCGCGCCGGTGGTGTTGGTGCCGCGGCCGCGCACGACCAGCGGCAGCGCGAATTCATTGCAGACCTGCACGACCGCGACGACGTCGTCGTGCGTCAGCGCGAACGCCACCGCCTGCGGCAGCGCGACGCGCTTGGAGTTGTCGTAGCCGTAGGCGATGCAGTCGGCCGGATCGAGCAGCACACGCTCGCGTGGCAGCGCCGCGTGCAGGCGCGCGATCACCGCAGCCGGCAGCGGCGCCGGGTTCATCGCGCCGGATACAGCAGTTCGTCGATCGCGTCGCACAGGCAGTGCAGGAACAGGATATGCACCTCCTGGATACGCGCGGTGATGTCGCTGACCGCGCGCAGTTCGATGTCGTCGGCGCGCAGCAGCTTGGCGATCGCGCCGCCGCTCTTGCCGGTCAGCGCGATCACGCGCAGACCGCGCGCCTGCGCGGCTTCGATCGCCTTGATGACGTTCGTCGAATTGCCCGAGGTCGAGATCGCCAGCAGCCAGTCGCCTTCGCGCCCGAGCGCGTCGACCTGCTTGGCGAACACGCGCTCGAAGCCGTAGTCGTTGCCGATCGCGGTCAGCGCCGAGGTGTCGACCGACAGCGCGATGCCCGGCAGGCCGGGCCGCTCGCGCTCGTAGCGGCCGGTCAGCTCGGCGGCGAAATGCTGGGCGTCGGCCGCCGAACCGCCGTTGCCGCAGGCGAGCACCTTGTGGCCGGCGGCCAGCGCAGTGGCCAGCGCCTGCGCGGCGCGCGCCAGCGCCGGCAGCGCGCGCGCCTGCGTCGCCTGCTTGGCGGCGATACTGGCGGCGAACTGCGCCTGCACGCGTTGTTCGATCATGGGTTGTTCGATCATGGAGCGCCCGTCATCGTCTGTGCTGTGGATCGGCAAACATTGTCGCGCGCATCGCGGCGCGCTCCAATCGGTGAATCATTTCAGCCGGCGTCGAACGCATCGGCGATCCACTGCACCCGGTCGCCGTCGTAGGCGACGACGTCGAAGCGCAGCGCGCGGTCGGCGTGTTCGGGATGCGCGGCGACGAACAGCTGCGCCGCCAGCAGGATTTTCCGCCGCTTGCGCGCGTCGACCGATTCGACGGCGCTCGCGAAACGGCTGGCGCTGCGCGCGCGCACTTCGACGATCACCAGCACCGCGCCATCGCGCATCACCAGATCGAGCTCGCCGCCGCGGAAGCGCGCGTTGCGTGCGACCAGCTTCAGACCGCGACGTTCGAGCAGCCGCAGCGCGGCGTCCTCGGCGTCGGCGCCATTCACGGCGTCAGCGGATGCAGCCCGTCGCTGCCGATCTGCACGCACGACAGCTTGCGGCCGATGACGGTGCCGGAACGCCATTGCAGATGACCGCTGGCGCCATCGAACTCATCGCCCGCATGCAGACGCCCCAGCGCGAGTCCGGCCGCGAGCGTGTAGGCGTCGCGGCCGAGCGCGAACAGACGCGGATTGGCGATCGGCAGGCCGGCGCTCGCGCCGCGCTGCTGCTGCAGCTCGGCGGACTGGCCGATGATCCACGGCGCGTCGCAGAAACGCACGCCGTTGAGATCGGCGCTCGGCGTGCCGTCGTAGACCAGCGCCGTCGCGTAGATCGGCAGGCCGCCGGCGCGGTTGAACAGCAGTTGCGGAATCAGCGCGCGCGCGTCCTGTTCGCGCGCACCGAGAAACACCATGTCGAGATCGGCGCGCCGCTGCGGTTCGAATTCGCTCTTCTCGCCGAGCGTCGCCGTCAGCGCGCGATGGCGATCCTCGCTGTTGCTGACGCCCATCAGTTCGGCGATCGTCTTCGACTGGTCGAACTGGCTTTGCGAATAGCGCTGCGCGCTGATCACGGCGCCACCGTTCGCGCGCAGCGCTTCGTCGAACGCGCTCAGCGCGCGGCCGCCCCAGTCGGCGTCGGGCACCAGCGCCGCCGCGCGATGCAAACCCGCGGCGCTCGCCTGTTCGGCCGCCGACCGCGCTTCGTCGGACGGCGCGAGGCCGAACTGCAGGACATTGGCGGACGTCGCCGCACCGTTGTCGAGATAATTGAGCCCCAGCACCGGCACC